>JABWBL010000387.1 GCA_013360535.1 Planctomycetaceae bacterium | reverse complement strand
CCTCGCTCGCGGTCAGTCCGGGCGCGTCCGCGCGGATGTCGTCCTGCGCCCGGTAGGTCACGCGCGCATGCGAGACCTCGGCCAGCACGAGCCGCGCCCCCGGCACTCCGTCGTTGCCGCGGACGACCCAGCCTTCGACGCGACCGTCCGAGGCACACAGCAGCGAAGCGACGGCGAGGCTTCCGAGCATGGGGAGCTCCTACTGCGCCGGTTCCTGCCGGCGGATGCGCAACTGGCCGCAGGCGGCATCGTTCTCGACGCCGCGCGACCAGCGCACGGTCGCGACGAGGCCACGCTCGACGAGCGTCTGGTGGAAACGCGCGACGCCGAGCTCGGTCGGGCGACCGAAGCCGGAATCGTCGACGGGATTGAAGGGGATCAGGTTGACGGTGCAGCGGCGGCGCGCGAGGCGCTGCGCGAGCCGCTCGGCATGGCCGAAGCTGTCGTTGCAGCCGGCGAGCAGCACGTACTCGTAGGTGACCTCGCGCCCGGTCTGCTCGAACCAGTCGTCGCCGGCCGCGAGCACTTCCTCGATCGGCACGCCCTTCATCGCCGGCACGAGCTCGTCGCGCTGCTCCTGATCGGGCGTGTGCAGCGAGATCGCGAGCTGGAAGCGCGGCTTGTCCGGCGCGATGCGGCGCAGGCGCTCGGGGAAGCCGACGGTCGAGACAGTGACCTTGCGACTGCCCAGTCCCATCTCGTCGTGCACGACAGCGAGCGCGGCCGAGACGTTGGCGTAGTTGAGCAGCGGCTCGCCGATGCCCATCACGACCGAACGCGCGAGCGCGCCGACTTCGCGGCCACGCACGTATTGCTCGACGATCTCGTGCGCCTCGAGGTTGCGCACGAGTCCCGCGCGACCCGAAGCGCAGAACGGGCAGGCCACCGGGCAACCGACCTGGCTCGACACGCACAACGTCGCGCCCTTGCCGCTCGCGAGCTCGCGCGGCGGGATGTACACGGTCTCGACGGTCGCCGGGCGCGCGCCGCCGGGGAACGAGAGCAGGAGCTTCGTCGTGCCGTCCCAGGCCTTGTGGCGCTCGACCTCGACGCTCGAGAGGATCGGAAGCTCCGCGGCGAGCCGCTCGCGCGCGGCGAGCGGCAGCGCGGTCATGCGCGCGTAGTCGGTGATGCCGCGCTCGAGCGCTTCCTTGCGCGCGATGCGCGCGTGGAAGGGCTTGAGGCCGAGCTCGACGAAGCGCTGCGCGACTTCCGCCGGCGAGAGCGCCAGCAGCGTCGTCGCCTGCTTCGGAGCCTCTCCGCCAGCTTCGTTGGACACCATGCCGTCGGTCTCCGGGCGCTCAGGTCCTGCTCGCCACGATCGCCAGCCGCAGCTCCTCGCCGATCACCATCGCGACGCGGCGCGCCTCCTGCAGGTCGGGCGGATTCGCCCCGCCGACGGCCTTGTGGCCGCCGCCGCCGTAGCGCTCCATGATCTCGCCGATGTGCACCTGCACGGGCGGCGGGTTCCAGGGGTTCTCGCCGGCCATCACGTGGAAGCCCGAGCGCGTCGGGATCACGCCGACGGCGTAGTGCACGTCGGGGTAGTGGTAGAAGGCCGCGAAGCGTTCGCGCCGGATCTGGCTCGAGGAGGCGTCGTACACGAGCACGTGGTCGCGCCGCCACTCGACGGTCGGCGGGAACTGCTGCAGCGCCTTGTCGCGGTTGCGCGCGGCCCGTTGGAAGCACTTGTCGACGTCGGAGCGCCTGGCGACGGAGTCGAGGTCGGAGCTCGCCATCGCCTCGACCAGCTCGTCGGTCCAGTTCGGGCTCGGCGCGGCGGTCAGCGCGCGCGCGATGCGCAGCGCGGACGTGTCGCCGAAGACCGCCTGGTCGACGGACTTGTAGCGCGCCGCGTCGATCACGTTGGACCACTCGGCCATCTCGCGGAAGCGCTCCGGCACGACGAATCCCCAGTGGCGCTCGGCATGCGCGAGGATCAGCGGCGGGCAGGAGGGCGAGGTCTCGTCCCACTGCCAACGCTCGTTGGGCACGTAGGCCGCACGCAGCTCGGGCGTGAGGAAGGTCGTCGGGTGGTGGTCGAACCAGTACTCGGCGCGCGGGTGGAAGTGGAAGTCGACGATCGCGAAGCGCTCGTGCGAGCTGAAGTTGACCCAGTCGTCGCGCTGGTCGTAGTTGACGCTCGACCAGGCCGGCGTCTCGCCGCGCTTCTCGCGCAAGGCGTTGGCGAGCACCGCGGCGGAGACCATGCCGTCGAAGTCGCGGTGATAGTGGATGCGCACCGGTCCGGAGGAACTCATTCGGCAGAAAAGGATACCCGTTGGGTGCGCGCGACACACGCGGGGCGTCCCCGAAACACACGCTATCCTTTTCGTGTGATGCTTCCCGCCCGGCCGAAGGACGTGTCGATGCTCCAGCGACTGCTCGCGTGGGTCTCGCCGCTCGTGATCGCGCTGATCGCGCTCGTGGTGTTCTCCAACGGCGCCGATGGCGTGTTCGTGTTCGACGACCACACCGACATCACCGACAACGTCGCGATCCGCGAGCCGTGGCCGCCGTGGCGCGTGGTTCTCGATCAGGGGCAGTCGGGCGTCGCGGGGCGGCCGCTCGTCGCGCTCTCGTACGCGCTGAACCACGAGGCTTTCGGCTACGCGACGGCGGGTTGGCACTGGACCAACGTCGTGGTGCACCTCCTCGCGGCGCTCGCGGTGCTGGGTTGCGTGCGGCGGGCGCTCGAGCTGCCGCGTCTTGCGCCGCGCTGGGGGAGCCGCGCGCGCTGGATTGCGCTCGCCGTGGCGAGCCTCTTTGCGGCGCATCCGTTCGCGACGAGCGTCGTGATGTACCGCGGCCAGCGCGTCGAGTCGATGATGGCGCTGTTCTTCGCGCTCACGCTGTACGCGGGATTCCGCGCGTTTGCGGAACCGCAGGCGGGGCGGTGGCGCTGGTGCGCCGTGCTCGCGTGCTGGCTCGGCACGGGCTGCAAGGAAGTGATCGTCGGGGCACCGGTGCTCGTGCTGCTGTTCGACGCGCTCTACGTGAGCGGCGGCTGGAAGGCGGCGCTGAAGGCGCGGCGGGGGATGTACGTCGGCCTGTTCGCGAGCTGGCTCGCGCTCGCTGCGTTGGTCGTGCTGGCGCAGGGGCGCAGCGAGTCGGTCGGCTTCGACTATCGCAACGCGGGCCTGTGGAGCTACCTGACGACCCAGGCCTGGGCGGTGACGCACTACCTGCGCCTGTGCCTGTGGCCGCATCCGCTCGTCTTCGACTACGGCACGCAGCCTGTCGTCGACGTCGCGAGCTGGCTGCCCGGCGCGCTCGTGGTGCTCACGCTGCTCGCAGCGACGGTCTTCGGCCTCGTGCGGCGGCATGGCCTCGCGTACCTCGGTGCGTTGTGGTTCGTGATCCTCGCGCCGACCTCGAGCTTCCTGCCGATCGTCACCGAGCTCGTCGTGAAGCACCGGGCGTACCTGCCGAACGCGGCCGTGCAGCTCGCGCTCGTGCTCGGCGTCGCGACGCTGCTCGAGCGCCTGCCGTCCGCGGCGCGCTTCGCGGCGGTGGCACTCCTGCTCGGAGTCGTCGGCACGTTCGCCACGCTCACGCACGCTCGCAACGAGGTCTACAAGAGCGAGCTGGGGCTGTGGGCGGACACGGTCGCGAAGGTGCCGCACAACGCGCGCGCGCAGGCCTGCTACGGCAACGACCTGCGCGTCGCCGGACGCATCGACGAGGCCGGCGAGCGTTACCGCGAGGCGACGCGGCTCGAGCCGGACAATCCGTACTGGGGCGCCAACTTGGGGACGTGGCTGCTCGAGCGCGGGCGTTACGACGAGGCCATCGCGGAGCTGGAGCGTTCGGAGCGGCTGCTTCCGACCTACGGCATGACGTTGCAGAACCTCGGGGCGGCCTACCTGAGCCTCGGGCGGCAGGAAGAGGCCATCGCCGCCTGGCAGCGCGCTCTCGAGAACCGGGCGCCGGCGGCGGCACCGGTCGCACGGCAGCTTCACATGCTGCTGCGCGCGGCCCAGCGGGATGCGGAGGCGCTCGACGCCCTGCGGCTGGGGTGCGAGCTCGCGCCGGGCGACCGCGAGCTGCACTTGCAGCTCGCTCGCGAGAGCCTGCACCCGCGCGATCC
>JABWBL010000386.1 GCA_013360535.1 Planctomycetaceae bacterium | reverse complement strand
TCGCCGCTGGCCACGACCACGAGAGCGAACACAGCCACGGGGCGCTCGCCTGGGGCGCGGCTGCGCTGCTCGGGCTCCTGACCGTGTGGGTGCTGCTGCGGCAGGGGCCGCGGGCCTTCCTGGGGCAGCTCGGTGGGGGTCAGGGGCACTCCCACGGTCCCCAAGCCGGGCACGGGCACACCCACGGGCACTCGCACGGCCACGACGGACACGACGGACACGACCACGGTCCGCACGAGCACGGCCCGCTCGGCTAGGGCGCCCGGCGAAGGCTCCCCGGACGGCCGGTTGACGCCAGACGCGTCCTCGCTACCCTATTTCGCTCTCCGATTCTCCCGGGCCTCCGGGCGGATTGCCGCCCGTCGCCTGGCCCCGTCGCCGTTCCCTCCGCGGGGAAGGCCTTGGGTCCATCCGCTTCTCCTCCGAACCTCCTGTTTCCAACGCAATGAGCTCCGCCATCGACTCCAAGGCTCCCCAGAGCGCCTGTGCCAAGCGCCTCGCCGTCCACCGGAACATCGGGATCATGGCGCACATCGACGCCGGCAAGACCACGGTGTCGGAGCGCATCCTGTTCCTCGCGCAGAAGATCCACAAGATCGGCGAGGTCCACGAGGGCGCGGCCACGATGGACTACCTCGAGGACGAGCAGAAGCGCGGCATCACGATCCAGTCGGCCGCCACGCAGGTCGAGTGGGCCGGCGTCACGATCAACCTGATCGACACCCCCGGTCACGTCGACTTCACCGCCGAGGTCGAGCGCAGCCTGCGCGTGCTCGACGGCGCGGTCGCGGTGTTCGACGGCGTCAACGGCGTCGAGGCCCAGTCGGAGACGGTCTGGCGTCAGGCGGACAAGTACCGCGTGCCGCGCATCTGCTTCATCAACAAGCTCGACCGCATCGGCGCGGACTTCTACTTCTCCGTCCAGACGATCATCGATCGCCTCGGCGCCCGCCCGGTGCCGATCCAGATCCCCGTCGGCGGCGAGAAGGACTTCCGCGGCCTGATCGACCTCGTGACGATGCGCTACCTCGAGTTCGTCGAGGACACCGACGGCAAGAAGTGGAACGACCTCGACATTCCCGCCGACATGCTCGACAAGGCGAAGGAATGGCGCCACAAGATGCTCGAGTTCGCGGCCGAGAACGACGAGGAGCTGCTCAACCTGTTCGTCGAGGACAAGGAAGCGCCGATCGAGCTCGTCAAGCGCGCGCTGCGCAAGGGCACGCTCAAGATGGACATCGTGCCGGTCGTGTGCGGCTCCGCCCTCAAGCACAAGGGCGTGCGCTTCATGCTCGACGCGGTCATCGACTACCTGCCGACGCCCAACGACGTGCCCTCGATCGAGGGCTGCGTGCCGCGCAAGCCCGACGAGAAGGTCATCCGCAAGCCCGATGACTCCGAGCCGCTGTCGGCCATGGCGTTCAAGACGATCGCCGAACCGACGGGCGACCTGACCTTCGTGCGCGTCTACTCGGGCGTGCTCAAGCAGGGCGAGAAGATGCTCAACCCGCGCACCGGCAAGACCGAGCGCGCCACCCGCATCGTGCGCATGCACGCCAACAAGCGCGCGCCGATCGACGAGATCCGCGCCGGCGACATCGCCGCCGTGATCGGCCTCAAGCTGACCGTCACCGGCGACACGCTGTGCGACGAGGACAAGCCGATCCAGCTCTCGAAGATCTCGTTCCCCGAGACCGTGATCGCGATGTCGCTCGAGCCCAAGAAGTCGGCCGACCGCGACAAGCTCGGCGAGGTCATCGGCAAGCTGATGCGCGAGGACCCGACCTTCAAGGCGACCACCAACGAGCAGACCGGCGAGCTCGTGATCGCCGGCATGGGCGAGCTGCACCTCGACATCATCGTCACGCGCATCTCGCGCGACTACGGCTGCGAGGTCATCACCGGCAAGCCCAAGGTCGCCTACAAGCAGCGCTTGGCGAAGACGGTCGACACGGAAGCGCGCTACATCCGCCAGTCGGGTGGTCGCGGCCAGTTCGCCGTGATCAGCGTCAAGTTCGAGGCGGTCCAGACCGAGGGCAACGGCTTCGAGTTCGTCGACGGCATCGTCGGTGGCTCGGTGCCGCGCGAGTTCATCCCGGCCGCGGAGAAGGGCCTCGAGGCCGCCTTCAACTCGGGCGGCAAGCTCGGCTTCCCCTTCGTCAACGTCCGCGCGACGCTGTACGACGGCAAGTCGCACGACGTCGACTCGAGCGAAATGGCGTTCCAGTCGGCCGGCCACCTCGCTTTCCGTCAGGCCGCCGAGAACAACGTCACGCTGCTCGAGCCGATCATGAAGATCGAAGTGCGCGTGCCGGAGGAGTTCCTCGGCGCGGTCGTCGGTGACCTCAACAGCCGCCGCGGCGAGGTCAACGAGGTCGACTCGCTCGGCAACCTCCGCATCGTCCGCGGTCAGGTGCCGATCGCCGAAATGTTCGCCTACTCGTCGGCGCTGCGTGGCGCGACCCAGGGCCGTGGCTCCTACGCCATGGAACTGCACGAGTACCGCGACGTCCCGCGCAACATCGCCGAGAAGATCATGAAGGGCGAGGAGAAGTAGTCCTCCTCCGCCTCCAGGAAGTCGCGGGCCGTCCGGAGCGCTCCGGGCGGCCCGCTGTGTTCCCGGCCCCGCGCCCTCGCTATCTTTCTCGCCCATGACCAAGACCGCCCGCCGCCGCTGGTCGCAAGAATTCGAGGCCGAGGTCGACGGCATCGCCATCGCCGCGCACGGACCGGTGCTCGTGCACCTGTACGAGCAGCCGGCCGGCGACCGCTGGATCGACGACGCCATCCCCGGCAAGCTCGCCTCGCTCGACCGCACGACCGGCGAGCCCAAGTGGACCTCGCCCTGCGAGGTCGGCTACGGGCGCGGCTTCGGCGCCGGCTTCGGGCGCAAGAACGACGCGGTCGTGCTCGGGCCCTCGACGCAGGGTAACCGCATCGTGCGCATGTCGCTCGACACCGGCGAGCTCGTCGGCGCCGCCAAGCTGCCGGTGTTCGACTCGGCGATCGTCGGCTCGGACCTGTGCGTGGTCGGCGGGCTCGACCGCATCGCGGCCTACGACAGCGAGACGCTCAAGGAGCTGTGGCGCTACCAGCGCGACGGCGAGCGCTACCACGGCGTCGCGCGCGCGGGCGAGCGGGTGTTCGTCGTCTACTCGGTCAAGGCGACCAAGAAGCGCGGCGTGCTCGCGCTCGACGCGAAGAAGGGCCGCTTCGAGGCCGTGGTCGTCGCTCCCAAGCAGCCGGCGCTGCACGACCTGTGCGCCGACGCGGGCGCCCTGATCGCGATGGTCGACGACCTCGAGTCGGCCCTGCCGCAGGAAGCGCTGCTCAAGCTGCTCTCGACCGCCTCCGACGAGGACTTGGGCAAGCGCGGGCCGGCGCTGCTCACGCTCAAGCCCGGCTCCGTCGACGGCGATGCGCCGCTGTGGTTCGAGAAGGTCGCGCTGTCGGACCCCGACGAGGTGGGGGAGCTCGCGATCGGCGCCGACAGCGGCAAGCTGTACATCGTCCGCGGCGCGCTGGTCGAGGTGCGCGATGCGCTCACCGGCCGCCCGCTCGGCGAGTGGGCCGTGCCCGGCCTCGACGAGCGCGTCGGCTGGCAGGTCAGCCAAGGCGCGCTGCTGCTCGCCGAGGAAGAGCGCGTCTCGATCTTCGAACTGCCCGCGTGAGCTAAGCTCTCCGGCCTCCCAACCGCCCGAACTTCGCCATGGCCAAACACGACAGCAAGCCGCAGACCGAGGTCGACGCCGACGGCCTGGTGGTGCAGAAGTACAAGAGCCTCGTGCTGGTGGTCGTCCCGCCGGCGGACTTCCACGAGCAGTGCCTGCGTTACGCGCGCTCCTCGCTCTACAACGTGCACGTCGGCACGCGCTCGGTCTCGACGCAGACGGCGGAGCTCCTCAAGGGCGCCTATCAGGACGAGTTCCTCGCCGACGACAAGCTCGCCGACGCCAACATGGAGGCCTACTCGGGCCTGATCCTCGTCGGCGGTCCCGGCGCGCTGGCGCTGGCCGAGGACGCCGACGTGCAGCGCCTCGTGCGCGACGCGATGGCGAAGAAGAAGCTCGTCGCGGCCTGGGGCCACTCGGTCGCCGTGCTCGCCCGCGCGGGGG
>JABWBL010000385.1 GCA_013360535.1 Planctomycetaceae bacterium | reverse complement strand
CGCGCGTGCGCAGGTGCGCGTAGACCGGATCGGCGTCCTGGCTGCCGCGGAAGGCGCCGAGGTCGGGATCGAACAGCGTGCCGGCGAGGAAACGCACGCAGCCCTCGGCCGTGGCGCGGAAGCTCGCCTCGCCGAGCGCCTGATGGGCCTCGACGTAGGCGCGCAGGCGCTGCGCGTTGCTGTCGAGCACCTTCTCGTGGTGCGGGCCGCTCCAGTCGGGCGCCGTCGCGAAGCGGTAGAAGCCGCCGTCGACCGGATCGTGGATCTCGCCCACCTGCATGTTGCGCAGCGTGCGCAGCACGAGCTTGCGCAGCGCCTCGTCGCCCGTGCGCGACCAGCGCTGCAGCGCGAACTCGAGCGCGTCGGGGTGGGGGAACTTGTGGCGCGTGCCCCAGCCGCCGTGCACCGGATCGGCGCTCTCCAGCAGCGTCGCCGCGATCGTGTCCGGCAGGTCGTGCGCGAGCTCCGCGCGCGCGTGCGGCTCCTCGCTCTCGCGGTCGGCCACCTCGGCCAGCCTGCGCCGCACCGCATCGTGCTGGTCGCTCCAGTAGGCGCTCACGAGCTCGAGCCGCACGAGCAGCGCCTCGGGCTCGAGGAATCCGTCGGACGCGATCGCCTCGCCTTGGTCGTCGAGGTACGCGAGCGTCGGCCAGCCGCCGCGCGAGTAACGCGCCGCCAGATCCGGTCGACGATCCTTGTCGACGTGAATCGCGATGAAGCGCGAGGTCAGCAGCGCATCGACGATCGGCGTCGCCAGCACGCGCGCCTCGAGCTCGCGACAGAACCGGCACCACGACGCGCCGACGAACAGGAACACCGGAACTCCGCGCTCTCGCGCGAGCTCAAACGTCTCCGGCCTCCACTCGTGCCACTCCATGCGCGTCTCGCCGCACTGTCCGTCCGGCGGCTCGCCATTGCACGGTTTCCGCCCCCTCTGCGCCAGCTACCCCTCGGAAACGGCGCTCGGAGGCTCCGGGCCGTTCCCTGAGCCTCGCTACCCCGCTCCCCCGGCCCGGCGCGCCCTGCGGCTCTTCGCGGCCGGGAGCTCGACCTGCGCTTCCTTCTTCCAGTCCACTTCCTTCGCCTCGCGGAACAGGCCGTCGAGGTCGTAGTACTGGCGCGCTTCGGGCTGCAGGAGGTGCACGACGACATCGCCGAAGTCGAGCAGGATCCACCAACCCAGATCGAGACCTTCCGCGCGCGCGTGGCGCACTCCGGCGGCCTTGAGGCGCGAGTGGATCTCCTCGTACATCGCGCGCACCTGCGGCCGCGACTGGCCCGAGGCGAGGACCACGAAGTCCGTCACGCGGTTGGATTCGGTGAGCTCGAGCACGCGCACTTGCGTGCCCTTCTTCTGGTCGGCGAGGTGAGCCGCGGTGGCGGCGAGCGCTAGGGATTCGATGGCACTAGGTCCTGAGGGAGACTGCGGAACGGAAACGAATATAGCCCACGGGTCGGGGGAGCCCGCAATGGGCCCCAAAAGGCAGCGCGCCCCGCCTCGACCGCTGGGCCGGGGCGGGGCGCGCGTTCGATCCTCGGTTCGCGACTAGACGAACCAGGGCAGGAAGATCACGCCGACGACGGTCATGAGCTTCACGAGGATGTTGAGGCTCGGGCCGGACGTGTCCTTGAAGGGGTCGCCGACCGTGTCGCCCACGACCGCGGCCTTGTGGACCGGACCGCCCTTGCCGCCGTGGTTGCCGGCCTCGATGTACTTCTTGGCGTTGTCCCAGGCGCCGCCCGCGTTGGCCATGAAGATCGCCATCATCACGCCCGTGATGAGGCCGCCGGCCAGCAGGCCGCCGAGCGCCTGCACGCTCCAGAATCCGACGGCGACCGGAGCCGCGACGGCGATGACGCCGGGCAGGACCATCTGACGGATGGCGCCGTCCGTCGCGATCGCCACGCAGCGCGCGGTGTCGGGCTTGGCCGTGCCTTCCATCAGGCCCTTGATCTCGCGGAACTGGCGGCGGACTTCCTCGACCATCTTGTTGGCCGCGTTGCCGACCGCGCGCATCGTCATGGCGCTGAACAGGAACGGCAGGAAGCCGCCGATCAGCAGGCCGATGATGACCTCGGTCTGGTTGATGTCGAGCAACACCGAGCCGTCGATCGGGCTGGTCATCTTCTGGGCGACCTCCTTGGGCAGGCGCTCGGTGATCAGCTTGCCCGCGCTCGAGCAGAACGCGTTGAACAGCGCGAGCGCCGTCAGCGCCGCCGAGCCGATCGCGAAGCCCTTGCCGATCGCCGCCGTCGTGTTGCCGCAGGCGTCGAGCGAGTCCGTGCGGTGGCGCACTTCCTTCGGCAGTTCCGCCATCTCGGCGAGACCGCCGGCGTTGTCGGCGACCGGGCCGTAGGCGTCGACCGCGAGCGAGATGCCGAGCGTCGAGAGCATGCCGACCGCGGCCATCGCCACGCCGTACACGCCCGCGAGGTAGTAGGAGACGAAGATGCCAACGCAGATGAAGATCACGGGCAGCGCGACCGACTCCATGCCCGTCGCCAGGCCGTGGATGATGTTGGTCGCCGCGCCGGTCTTCGACTGCTCGGCGATGTTGCGCACCGGCTTGTACTCGGTCGACGTGTAGTAGTCGGTGATCTTGCCGATGATCACGCCGACCGCGAGGCCGGCGACGATCGCGCCGAAGAGCTGGAGCCCGGTCGGAGTCGGGGTGCCGTTCGCGTACTGGGTCGGGAACTGGAACGCGCCGTTGCACAGCCACCAGGTCGCGCCCGCGACGAGCACCGAGGCCACGATCAGGCCGCGGAACAGCGCGCCGTGGAGCTGGGCTTCGCTCTTCGCGTTGACGAAGAAGCCGCCGATGATCGAGGCGACGATGCCGAGCGCGGAGACCGCGAGCGGCAGGAGCACCATGCTCTCGACGTGCTCCTGGCCCTGCCAGGCGAAGAAGCCGATCGTCATCGCGGCGATGATCGAACCGGCGTAGGACTCGAACAGGTCGGCACCCATGCCGGCGACGTCGCCGACGTTGTCACCGACGTTGTCGGCGATCGTGGCGGGGTTGCGCGGGTCGTCCTCGGGGATGCCGGCCTCGACCTTGCCGACGAGGTCGGCGCCGACGTCCGCGGCCTTGGTGAAGATGCCGCCGCCGACGCGCGCGAACAGCGCGATCGAGCTCGCACCGAACGAGAAGCCGAGCACCTGGCTCAGCATGTTGCCGTCGAACTTGCCGTCGACGCGGTAGGCGTAGGTGAAGCCGACGATGCCGAGCAGCGCGAGGCCGACGACGGTCAGGCCCATCACGGAGCCCGAGCTGAACGCGACGCGCAGCGCCTCGTTGAGGCCCGTGCGCGCGGCCTGCGTCGTGCGCACGGCGGCGCGGGTCGCGGTGTGCATGCCGAAGTAGCCCGCGGCGGCCGAGAACGCGGCGCCGGCCACGAAGGCGATCGCCGTCTTGGGGCCGAGACCCGCCGACGCGTCGGAGATGCCGATCACGACGCCGACGACGACCACGAAGATCGCAAGCCACTTGTACTCGGCCTTGAGGAACGCAGCGGCGCCCTCCTGCACGAGCTTCGAGATGTCTTGCATCTTCTGGTCGCCGGCATCCTTGGCCATGATCTTCGAGAACGTCAGCACGGCGAAGATCAGCGCAAGGGCGGCGGCACCGCCAGACACGTAGAGGAAGGTGTTGTCCATCCTGGATTTCGGGGGCTAGGGAATGGGGCGCGAGGGGCGCTGCGAGGCGCTCGGGCGCTCGATCGTCGGGGACGGTTTCGTCGGGGGCTTCGGGAAGCGGGCCCGGGATAGGAACCGGCGTCGCGCCGGGGGTCCGCCGATCGAAGTGGGCAAAGAGTCTACGGTCGGCTCCCCAGCGGTCAATCGCCGCCACCTCGCCGGCCCTCGAAGCTCCCTCCGGCCTCCTCGAGCGCACCGGGAGGGCGGAAAGTCCTGCCGGAATCGGCGCGGGGGAGGCCCGTTGGGCCTTGGGAGAGCGATCAGCCCCGCGGCGGCCCGTCGGAGTCCGGCTGCGGCTCCTGGGGCGAAACAAACGGCACCTCAGGGATAGGAGTCGCGGTTGGGGGGACAGCCGTTGCGCCGGGCGTGCCGCTGCCGCCCGCGCCGGAGAGCGACACCTGATCCCAATAGGTGCGGTT
>JABWBL010000384.1 GCA_013360535.1 Planctomycetaceae bacterium | reverse complement strand
TCGGCGAGTACGGCACGGCGGCCGAGGGCCTGCGGGCGGCGCGGGTCGAGGCGCAGCGGCTGAAATACGCCTGCGAGCGACGCGAGGTCGTGCTCTCGAACCTGCGCACGGAGGCGGCGCGCGACGAGTCGGTCGGGGCGTTGCTCAAGCGCGAGATGGAGCGCTTCGAGGCGCTGCAGAAGGACCGCGCGAAGGCCGACACGCGCGTGGGCGAGCTCGAGCCGTGGCGCGATGCGCTCGCGGATGGGCTCGGAAAGCTGTTCGAGGCGCTCGGGCCGGCGCGCCGTCGCAAGTCGGATGCGGAAGTCTGGCAGGACGCGCGCGAGCACCCCGACACGCTCCTGCGCGCGGCCTCGGTCGAGCTGATCGGCCGCATCGGCGGTCCAGGCACCGCGGCGCAGGTGTACGACCTGATGGTCGAGTCGTCGACCGGCATCGAGAAGCTGCGCGCGCGCATCGCGAAGGCGATGGGGGAAGTGCGCAAGTTCGAGCAGCGCATGCAGGAGGAAGCCGCGCGCCAGAACGGCGGCATGTCGCAGGCGACGGCGCAGCAGTACGAGCAGGTCAAGCGCGAGGCGGCGGAGCTCACGACGCAGGGCTACAAGCTCGAGATTCTCGTCGAGGCCGCGCAGCGCGGGGCGGCGAAGGCGCTCGAGCGCGAAGGTGGCAAGGAGCTCGAGAAGACGCTCGCCAAGCTCGTCGGCAACCTGAAGAAGGCCAAGGATCGCTCGCGCATCGACACGCTGCGGCTGCTCACGCTCGCCGGCGGCGATGCGGTGCGCGAGTCGGTGCGCAACCTGCTCGCGGTGGAGACCGAGGCGCTCGGGCTGGGCACGCTGATCGACGGCCTCGCGGCGCTCGGCGACACGGCGATCGAGCCCGCGTTGCTCACCAAGTACCTGGCGCACGAGTCGTGGTACGTGCGCGCGCGCGCGGCGCATGCGCTGGCGTTGTTGCGCTCGCGCGCCGGGATTTCCGCGATGATCGCGCGGCTGGAGAAGGAGGAGGGGCGCTCGCGCACCGACCTCAACCAGGCGCTGCAGTCGCTCACCGGGCAGAACTTCCGGCCGGTGCACGCCGTGTGGCAGCGCTGGTGGAAGGAGAACGAGAAGGACTTCGTGGTGCAGCCCCTGCCGCCGCAGCGCACGGCGCTCGAGGAGGCGCAGGAGGCGAGCGGCGTCACGTTCTTCGGCATCTCGACCGAGAGCCAGCGTGTGCTGTTCGTGCTCGACCTGTCGGGCTCGATGAAGTTCTCGATGACGCCGCGCAACAACCCCAACGACGACCCGTCGCTGCCTTACGACGAGCCGCGCCAAGGCGACATGTCGCGGCTGGAGGCGGCGAAGCGCGACCTGACCAAGGCGGTCAGCGGCCTGAAGGACGGCGGCGTCTTCAACCTCGTGCTGTTCGCGAGCGACGTGTGGACCTGGTCGGACGACCTCGCGACCATGAAGCCCGAGGTGCGCGCGCAGGTCAACGACTTCATCACGAAGTCGGAAGCCGTCGGCGGCACGAACATCCACGGGGCGCTCGAGCGCGCGCTCGACCTCGCCGGCGCGAAGGCCGGTGCGACGTGGAGCGCTCCGGTGATCGACACGATCTACTTCCTCACCGACGGCCGCGCGACGGTCGGCGTCACGACGGACACCGAGGAGATCCTCGCCTACGTGCGCGAGCGCAACCGCAACGCTGGGATAGTGATCCACGCCATCGGCCTCTCCGACGCGCACGACGCCGTGCTGATGCGGCGCCTCGCCGAGGAAAACGGCGGCACCTACGTGGGGCGTTAGCGATGGCCGTCACCGAACCGCTCGCGACCTACCTCGAGCTGCGACAGTCCGCCGAGGACGGCTCCGCTGGCGCGGGCCTCAGCCACTCGCAAAAGGGGTTGTTCCTGCTGCACGTGCTCGAGCTCGCGGCCGCGGGAGAGCCCCGCGGCGGCGTCACGCTCGTGCACGACGCCGGCGACCATGGCGGGCGTTATCTCGACGTCGCACGCGAGCTCGCGCAGGCGCGCTGGGCCGTCGCTCTGCCCGACCTGCGTGGCCACGGCAAGTCCGAGGGCACACGCGGTCACAGCGCGGGCATCGCGGAAGTGCAGCGCGACCTCGACGCCGTGCAGGATCACCTCGCGTACCGCCTGCCCGTCGCGCCGAAAGCGCTGGTGGGTGTCGGGCTCGGAGCGATTTACGCCGCGCGGTACGTGCTCGACAAGCCCGGTTCCGTCGCGGCGCTCGTGCTCGTGTCGCCGCGCTGGCGTCCGAAGTTCGAGGCGCCGGCGCAGCCCGGTGGCCTGCTCAAGATGTTCAAGAAGCTTGCACCCGACGCGCCCGGTCGAGTCGGCAACGACCCGGCGAAGCTCTTCATCGACGCGGCGGCAAGGGCTGCGTGGTCAAAGGACGAGCTCGTGCACGACGCGATCACGTTGCGCGCGATCGAGCAGGTGACGGCGGTCGCGCAGGATGTCGAGGCGCGGCTGGCGCGTGTCGATGTTCCGACGCTCGTCCTGCACGGCGAGGGCGATCCGCTGTCGGAGCGCGCGCTTTCCGCCGCGGCGGGTGGGGCGGCGGTCACGCTTCACGACGTGCGCGGAGCGCGGCACGAGCTGCTGCACGACGTGGGCGCGCCGGAGACGGTGGCGTTCGTGCGGGACTGGCTCACGGCACGTGTCGGCTGACTAACCCTGGGGCACGCGCTTGGTGTCCGGCTCGCCCGAGCGCACCCAGTCTTCCAGCAACACGAGCGCGCTCCACGAGTCGCGCCGCGCCTTGGCGTCCTTGCCGCGCATTCCGAGCTCGCGCAGGCGCTCTTCCGCGGCCTTCGTGGTGAGCCGTTCGTCGTGCAGCAGCACGCGCTGCCGCGGGAACTTCGCCGCGAGAGCTGCAGCGAAGCGCTCGACGTCGAGCGCGCGTGGCCCCGCGGTGCCATCCATGTTGCACGGCCAGCCGACGAGGAACGTGTCGATGTCGCGCTCGTCGAGCACACGCTGGAGCGCCGTGAACAAAGCCGGGGAATCGCCGGGACCGTGGAAGGCCTCGAGCGGCGTGGAGGTGATGCGCAGGGCATCCGTGCAGGCGAGGCCGGTGCGCTTCGTGCCGTGGTCCAGCGCGAGGACGCCGCGACGAACGGTGGCGCTCACAGGAACTGCGGTCCCTGCGAGCGCAGGCGTTCGACGATCGACTTGACGTCCTGCGCGCGGTCGCGGCGGCAGACGAGCGTGATCGAGCCCGAGTGCACGACGATCAGGTCGTCGACGCCGACCAGCGCGACGAGCGCGCCGTCCTCGCCGTGCACGATGTTGCCGGTCGAGTCGCTCGCGACGACCTGCGCGCCTCCGGCGGCGAGGTTGCCGGATTCGTCGGGCGCGTGGACGGTGGAGAGCGCGTCCCAGGAGCCGACGTCGCTCCAGAAGTAGTCGATCGGCAGCATGCGCACGCGCGGCTCGCGCTCGAGCACGCCGACATCGAGCGAGACCGACGGAAGACGCGCGTAGACCTGCGCGAGCTCGGCAGGGGCGAGCGGCGCCTCGAGCGCCGACCAGACCTGCGGCAGATGCTCGCCGAACGCACGGCCGAGTCCGGCGACGGACGCGACGAACATCCCAGAGTTCCAGTAGTGGCCACCCTGCTCGAGGAACTGGCGCGCGCGCGGGAGGTCGGGCTTCTCGACGAAGCGCTCGACCACGTGCACGGCGATGCCGTCGACGATGTCCTCGACCGCACCGGCGCGGATCCAGCCGAAGCTCGTCGCGGGGAAGCTCGGGTGGATGCCGAAGACGAAGATCGAGGGCTCGAGCGCGGCGGCGCGCGCGGCGGCCGCGAGCGAGCGCTGAAAGGCCTCGCGCGGGCGGATCACGTGGTCGGCGGGGCTCCCCGGCGTGCTGAAGGCGTCGAAGCTCGGCATGAAGTTCTTCGACGAGATGACCGTGGTGGTGCCCCCGATCGTCAGCGAGTGGGTCGTCGCCACGCCCGACGACGGGTCGACCGACTCGAGCGCGCTCGTCGCGGCGTATCCCACCCAGATCCGACCGTCGTCGGTGATGGTGACCGCGAGCGCGAAGGTCTCGAGCGCAACGATAGAGCCGAATCGGACGCCGATCAATAGCTGCATACCCGAGCCA
>JABWBL010000383.1 GCA_013360535.1 Planctomycetaceae bacterium | reverse complement strand
CGGTGCGGCGCTGCTCGAAGAGCGTGCCGTCGCGCGCGGCGACCCGCACGCGGCGCTCGACTTCGGTCGGGAGCCCGGAACCCGTGCGCCCGCGAGTGCCGTGCTGCTCGCCGGGATGCTGCACCGACAGGAACAACGTCTCGCCGTCGGAACTGAACGTCACGCCGCACAACTCGCACTCCGTCGGCCCGGTCGCGAAGCAGTGCGCGATTCCCTCGCGCGGCCCGCGGGTCGGGATCATGAACAGCGCGCTCGAGCCGAACACGCCGGCGAAACGGTCGCGACCGGCCGCGCTCTCGCCCTCGCGCACGACCTCGGCGTTCTGGCTCGCGGCGGAAATGTCGGTGAGCACCCACAGGTTGCCCGCGGGATCGAAACACAGGTTGTCGGGGTTCGCGAAGCCCGCGCCGCCCTCGCTGAGCTCGCCCGATGCGCAGAAGGAGCTCCAGCGGAAACGCAGGGACGCGCCGTCGAGCTCCTCCTCGAGCCGATGGATCGCTCCGTAGCGCTTCGACGTCGCGCCGCGCGCGTCGGGAAACACGCGCAGGTCCGGCGAGCCTTCGCTCGACAGGCTCGTGAAGTCGGAGAACGAGATGAAGACCGACGAGTCGTGCGGGTGCAGCTCGAGGTCTTCGGGACGGGCGCACGGCGTCGCACCGATCGCGTTCGCCATCACGACCGCGTCGAGCAACAGCACGTGCTGCAGGTGGCGCGCGAGGCCGGCCTCGTCGAGCCGCGCATTCGCCGGTGCGCACACGAGATCGCCGAGCGTCAGTTGCTCGAACGGCTTGCCGCACAGCCGCGAGACGCTCTCGCACCACTCTTCGGAGGAAATGCCGCGCTTCTTTGCGCCGGGAGCGCTCACCGCGATCCAGCCCCCCGCGGCGATCCCGTTGTCACGCATTCGGATTCGGTCGGGCAGCCACAGGTGACCGCCGCCGGTGGTCTCCGGCGCCGGGCGCACGAGCGGCGTCGACGGAACCAGCGGGAGCCACTCGCCAGTTCCATCGACAGCGAAACGCGCGACGTACAGCGTGCCTTCGTCGAAGAGCCGCACGTTGGCGGGGTCGTCGACGCGCTCGACCTCGCGTGCGCTGACGAACTTCCACACGTGACCACCGCGGCGATCGTCGCCGGTGTAGGCCACGAGCGGCTTCCCGGCCTCGACGCGCAGCGCGACGTTCTCATGCCGCATGCGGCCGAGGTTGCGGAGCTTCTCGAGCGCACCGGTGCGCGGATCGACGTGGCACACCCAGCCGAAATCGCGGCCGTCCTGTCCGAGCGCGGCGCCGATGCCGAGGAACTCGATCGGTTCCGGGCAGCGCCCGTCGGCGCCGCCGACCGTGAACTCGAGCCGCTCGGGCGCGGGCTCCCCCGACGCATCGACGGCCTCCTGCACGTAGTCCTGATAGTTTTCCTCACCCGAGAGCGCGGTCCCCCACGGCGTCACCGTGCCGGAACAGTTGGAATGCGTCGGCGTGAGCGCATCGGCGCCGGTGATGCGCTTGTGCAGCGGCGAATCTCGGTCGACGCGCCAACCGCCGCCGGACGTGCGCTTCAGGCGCAAGATGCTGATGCCGAGATCCTCGAGCGCGCGCCGCGAGAGCTCGCGCGCGGCGGCGGCGAGCTCTGCCGGCACCTCGCCGGATTCCGGCCCGAGTCCGATGCCACTGGCCTCGATCGAGCGCTCTCCGAACTCGAAGCGCACCTTGCCGTCCGCAAGCGGCGACGCGTGGAAGCGCAGAGGCTCTCCGCGCACTTCCTCGTAGCCCTGCAGCCACGGCCGCGCCGCGATGTACTCGTGGTTGACCACGAGCCACGCCGCGTCGGCGCCATCGGGGATGAAGCCGAGGAAATCGTTGTCGTGGCCGAACACGACCTGCGCACCTTCCGGCCCGAAACGCTCGCCCCATTGCGCGAGGATCTCGACCTCGAAGCCCTCGGGGACGACCAGCTCGTCGCGCACGACGAAACTCGCGAGCCGCGCCGCATCCGTCGCAGCATTGCCGCCGTCGGAACCGATCGGCAGCGGCAACGGCACGGGCTTCCAGCTCGGGTTGCCATCGGCGAGCACGAAATGGGTCGCGCTCGCGCCCTTCGTCGCCGCACAACCGCCCGCCGCGATCCACGCCGCGCTCGCCGAGAGCCACGCCAGCACCTCGCGCCGATCGAGGCCAACTCGCGCCGTTTCCGCGCCATTTCCCGGAGCATCCATCGTCGCGAGAGCCTACCAAGCGTGCGTCGCGCGCTCAATGGAGTTCGCTTCACTCCAAGCTGAGGTCGATCCAGCTCAGGTCCTCGTCGGGATCGAGCTCGAGCAGCTTCTCGCGCGGGTACGGCGGGTGCCAGCGCAGGTCGTAGTAGTCGCACACCAGACAGCTGCGCCCCACGAGGATCTCCGCCTTCCGCAGCTTCTCGGGCGGAAGCTCGAGCATCAGCCGATAGGCCTTCTGGCAGATCAGGACATGTCCCGGCCTGTCTTCGTCGAGGTAGGCGCGCACCCAGATGTTCATTCGGTGTTCCGTGCAGAGCTGCATTTCCTTCGAGTCCTCTCGGGGTCCTGGGCCGCGGCAGCGGAGCCGCCGTCGGTGCGCCACTTCTCGTCGAGGATCCACGGATCCTCCAAGGCTCGAGTGCGTCATGTCGAGCGAGGCGGCGCATGACACAGCGCGACGTTGGAGCGCGGGGTGTCGCGGGCTACCTTGCGGGCACGATGGAGACGATCGTGACGACCTACGCGAACACGGTGTTCGAGCTCGAGGGCCTGGGCACGCTCGACCTGCGCGAACGCGTCGGTGAATCCGAGCGCACGCTGCTCGCCGCAGCGGGCCTTCACGGCGCCTTTGCGGTGCTCTCGGCTTTCCCTCCGTTCGGTGCGGCCCGCGACGAGGCGCGCGCGACGCTGCTCACCCACCGCCTGCGGGGTCTGATCGGACTGCACGGCGTGCCCGCGGTCCCCCTGCTCGCGCGCTCGCCCGACGGCTCGCACCGGGAGCCGAGTGTCGCCGCCCGCATCGACGAGCCGACCGCGCTCGCCATCGCACGTTTCTTCGAGCAGGACGCGCTCTTCTGGTTCGACGGCGAGCGCTTCTCGATCCGCTGGACCAGCTCGCGGCCGACGACGATCCTTCCGTTGCCGGCGTGAGCGCGGGCTAGACTGCGGCGCATGCTGTCGCGCCCGCTGCGTCTGGTCCTGTTCGCCCTGCCGCTGGTGCTCGCGTTCGCGCTCGACGACGAGCAGGCGGCGCGCGAGCGTGCGCAGCGCTTCGTCACGACGCGCGCGAGCAAGGTGAAGCTGCCGCTGCCCGAGGAGCGCGACGCGTTCAGCTTCGTGATCTTCGGCGATCGCACCGGCGGGCCCGCGGACGGCGTCAAGGTGCTCGCGCAGGCCGTCGACGAGGTCAACGTGATCCGGCCCGACCTCGTGATGACCGTCGGCGATCTCGTGCAGGGCTACAACGACCGCCCCGCGTGGCAGAAGCAGGCCGACGAGTTCTCCGGAATCATGAATCGCCTGCGCTGCACGTGGTTTCCGGTGGTCGGCAACCATGACCTCTACTGGCGCGGCAAGGGCGAGCGTCCGCCCGAGGAGCACGAGGCCGACTACGAGGCGCACTTCGGCCCGCTGTGGTACGCGTTCCGCCACAAGACGGCCTGGTTCATCGCGCTCGACTCCGACGAGGCGAATCCGCAGACGGGCGAGCGCAACTTCAACAAGCCCGAGTGCCAGCGCATGAGCGCCGAGCAGCTCGCGTTTCTCGACGAGGCGCTCACGCGCGCGAAGGACGCCGAGCACGTGTTCGTGTTCCTGCACCACCCGCGCTGGCTGGGCGGCAACTACGGCGACGACTGGAACAAGGTGCACGCCAAGCTCGTCGCCGCCGGCAA
The DNA here is from genome assembly GCA_013360535.1 of Planctomycetaceae bacterium. Lineage (GTDB taxonomy): Bacteria > Planctomycetota > UBA1135 > UBA1135 > F1-120-MAGs118. The sequence continues at coordinate 238 of JABWBL010000383.1, read as the reverse complement.
CGTGAGCGCGGTCTTCGCCGGCCACATCCACCGCATGCGCTACGACGGCGCGCGCGACGGCATCGAGTACTTCACGCTCGCGACGGTCGGCGGCGATCAGTCAGCTCTCGTGCCGAAGGCCGGCTACCTGCACCAGTACCACCTCGTGACGGTGCGCAAGGGCGAGGTCGCGGTCGCGGCGCTGCCGGTGGGCGGCGTGTTCGACGCGCGCGCGATCACGGGCGAGATGAGCGACGAC
>JABWBL010000382.1 GCA_013360535.1 Planctomycetaceae bacterium | reverse complement strand
GCGGCAGCGCGCGGTCGAGCTCGGGCCGGAGAAGAACGGGCGCGCGATCGTGCGCTCGGGGCTCGCGGGTGGCGAGCGGCTCGTGGACACGCCGCCGGCGACGCTCGCCGACGGCGACAGAATTCGCGTGAAGGGCTGAACGACATGTCCGAATCGATGATCCGCGTGCGCGGGCTCACCAAGCGCTACGAGCGCGGTGGCGAGACGCTGACGGTGCTCGACAACCTCAACCTCGAGATGGAAGAGGGCCGTTTCTACGCGCTGATGGGCCCGTCGGGTTCCGGCAAGACGACGCTGCTCAACCTGATCGGCGGGCTCGACACGGCGGACTCTGGGGAGCTCGTCGTCGCGGGCGAAGACGTCGCGCAGCTCTCGGGCGCCGACCTCGCGGCCTGGCGCGCGGCCAACGTCGGCTTCGTGTTCCAGGGCTTCAACCTGATCCCGGTGCTGACCGCGCGCGAGAACGTCGAGCTGCCGCTCAAGCTGACGCCGCTCTCCGGCGCGCAGCGGCGCCAGCAGGCGGAGACCGCGCTCAAGCTCGTGGGATTGGGCGACCGCATGGACCACCGCCCGCGCCAGCTGTCGGGCGGTCAGGAGCAGCGTGTCGCGATCGCGCGCGCCATCGCGACCGACCCCAAGCTGATCCTCGCCGACGAGCCGACCGGCGACCTCGACCGCAAGAGCGCGGAGCAGGTGCTCGACCTGCTCGGGCGCCTCAACCGCGAGTTCAAGAAGACGATCCTGATGGTGACGCACGACCCGCACGCGGCCGAACGCGCGCAGTCGATCGTGCACCTCGACAAGGGCCAGCTCGGTCGCATCGAGCACAACCAGCCGGCCGCGGCCCGCTGACGCGAGCGAGGAACGAAAGTGTTCAAGCTCGTCCTGCGCAACCTGCTCGGCCACCCGATCCGCTCCGCGATCACCGCGGTGTCGGTCGGCGTCGCGCTGTTCCTCGTGTGCATCCTGACCTCGATCATCACGACGCTGCAGTCCGGCCTCGCGGCCGCGAGCTCGACGCGCCTGGTGGTGATGAGCTCGATCAGCCTGTTCCAGGACATCCCGCTCTCGTACCAGGAGCGCATCGCCAGCGTCGACGGCATCGCGAGCGTCGTGAAGTGGCAATGGTTCGGCGGCTACTACAAGTCGCAGGAGAACTTCTTCGGCCAGTTCGCGGTCGACCCCGAGCGCATGTTCGAGGTGTATCCGGAGGTCAAGGTCGACGAGGCGACCAAGCAGAAGTTCCTCACGCAGCGCAACGCCTGCATCGTCGGCTGGCAGCTCGCGGCGGAGTTCCCCGAGTGGCAGGAGACCGGCAAGATCCCGCTGACGGGTGCGCTGTTCCCTCACCCGTCGGGTGGCGCCTGGGACTTCGAGCTGGCGGGCATCTACCGCTCCGAGGCGGCGAACTTCGACAACCGCACGATGTTCTTCCGCTGGGACCTGTTCGAGGAGACGCTCAAGGGCAACGGCGACTCGCCGGGCGTCGGCGTGTACGTGATGAGCCTCGATCCGGGCGCCGACGTCGAGCGCATCCGCGCCGAGGTCGAGACGATGTTCGAGAACGGGCCGGCGACGGTGCGCTGCGACACCGAGAGCGAGTTCACGCGCCAGTTCCTGTCGATGCTCGGCGACATCCCGATGTTCCTCGGCTGGATCGGCGCGGGCGTGCTCGTGGCGATCCTGCTCGGCGCGATCAACGCGATGCTGATGGCAGGGCGCGAGCAGACGCACGACATCGGCATCCTCAAGGCGCTCGGCTTCACCGACGGCGCGGCCTTCGGCGTGCTGATCGCGCAGTCGCTCGTGCTGTGCCTCGCGGGCGGGGCCTTCGGCGTCGGCCTCGCGGCGCTGCTCGAGGAAGGCATCGCGCTCGCGATCGGCTCGGCCTTCCCCGGCTTCTTCATCGAGACGACGACGTACATCGGCGCCGGCGTGGCGAGCCTGCTCGTCGGCCTGGCGGCGGGCGCGATTCCGGCCTGGAACGCGCTGCGGGTCAACTGCGTCGAGGCGCTGCGCGCCAAGGGAGCCTAGGAACATGAGCATTCCGCTCGTCTACACGCTCCGCAGCCTGTTCGTGCGCCGCAGCGCCACGCTGCTGACGGTGCTCGGCATCGGCGCGACCGTCGCGATCTTCGCGGGCGTGCTCGCGCTGCAGCAGGGCTTCATCACGATGCTCTCCGGCGGCGGGCAGGCCGACGTGGCCGTGTTCCTGCGCCCGGGCGCGACCGGCGAGACCGACAGCCAGTTCCGCCGTGACCTTGGCCTCAAGCTGATCAAGCAGACGCCGGAGATCGCGCAGGGTGCGAGCGGGCCCATGGCCTCGATGGAGTGCTACTTCGCGGCGCTCAAGCCGCGGATGGACGGCGGCTCGGTCAACGTGCCGATGCGCGGCGTGCAGCCGACGACGTTCGAGATCCGCGGCGAGACGATCCGCATCGTCGAGGGCCGCAACTTCACGCCGGGCACCGACGAGATCATCGTCGGCAAGAAGATCACCGCGCGCATCCAGAACTGCCGCATCGGCGACGTGCTGCAGCTCAACACGACGCCGTTCAAGGTGGTCGGCGTGTTCGACGCCGATGGCGGTGCCGCGAGCGAGATCTGGGGCGACCTCGACCGCTTCCTCGCGACGCTCGACCGCTACGGGCCCAACCGCGTGATCGCCAAGCTCGCGCCGGGCACCGTCGTCGGCGATCCGGACGCGGAGGGCGGACCGACGCCGGGCAGCCTCGCCGCGCGCCTCAAGAACGACACCGAAGTGCCGGCGAAGGTCATGTCCGAGACGCAGTTCCTGCTCTCGCAGACACGCATGCTCGGCGGGATCCTGAAGGGCCTCGGCCTCGCGCTCGCGTTCGTGATGGGCATCGGCGCCGTGCTGACCGCGATCAACACGATGCTGAGCGCGATCAGCTCGCGCACGAGCGAGATCGGGATCCTCCTGAGCCTCGGCTACCGGCCGCTGCCGATCTTCCTCGCGTTCCTGTTCGAGGCCGTGCTGCTGTGCCTGCTCGGCGGGATCGCGGGCTGCCTGATGGCACTGCCCTTCAACGGCATCGAGACCGGCACGATGAACGGCAACACGTTCAGCGAGGTCGCCTTCGCCTTCCGCGTCAACGCGAACGTCCTGACCAATGCGGTCATCTTTTCCCTGGTGCTCGGCGTGCTCGGCGGGCTGTGGCCGGCCCTGCGCGCCTGCCGGATGAAGCCGACCGAGGCGCTGCGCCGACAGTAAGCTGCCCCGCAGCCGATGGACGCCAACCCGACCCACGACCGCCGCCCCTGGGGCGAGTTCCGCGTGCTCGCGGATACTCCGGGCTTCAAGGTCAAGCGCATCGACGTGAACCCCGGCCAGCGGCTGTCCTACCAGCGCCACGAGAAGCGGCGCGAGCACTGGCTCGTGGTCGAGGGCCGCGCGCGCGTGACGCTCGACGGCCGCGAGGTCGAGCTCGGCCCCGGCCAGTCGATCGACATCCCCGTGCGCGCCTGGCATCGCATCCAGTGCACGAGCGCGGAACCGCTCGTGTTCATCGAGGTCCAGACCGGAAGTTACTTCGGCGAGGACGACATCGAGCGCCAGTCCGACGACTACGGGCGGGCAGGCTCGAAGTAGCGCGCGAGCACCTCGAGCCGCAGCGCCGAGGTCGGATGCAGCGGGGCGTGCGCGGAGCCGCCGCCGGAGCGGGAAAGCTCGCGCAGCAAGCGTGGCGTGGTCGCGACGAAATCGAGCCGGTCCGCGTCGCAGGCATCGGGCGCCGTGCGGGCGAGGTGCGCGAGTTCCGTCGAAGAAACCTCGACGGCGACGTGCGAGTAGAACGCGACGTTGAGCGTCTCGAGCTCGACCAGCGCGCACAGCAAACGCGTGTGGCACAGCTCGCGCGGCACGCCAAGCTCCTCGTGCACGCCGCGCAGCGTCGCGAAGGCGATGGCATCGGTCTCGACGAGATCCGCTTGCACCATCTGCTCCTCGAACGTCGCCGCCCAGTGCGACGGGCGGTAGAGCACCTCCGCCGAGCGCCGCATCAGCGCGAGCTTGCCGTCCGTAGTCGTCACCGCGCCGTGCACGGCCGCGAGGCCCGGAGTCACCGGCCGCCCGCGGAACGCCGCCGCGAGCCGGGCAATCGCTT
>JABWBL010000381.1 GCA_013360535.1 Planctomycetaceae bacterium | reverse complement strand
CCTCCTCGACGCGCCCGAGCGCGGCGAAGGCCAGCGTGCGGCCGTAGCGCCACATCACGGTCGTGGCGAGCAGCTCGCCCGCGGGTTCGGGCTCGCGCAGCAGCTCGTCCCACATCCCGAAGCGCACCATCACGTGGTACGGCGAGCCGAGGAAGCCCTCGATGAACTGCGGCATCGCGGCGACGGCTTCGGCCGGCAACTGCGTCACGACGTCGCGCGCCGCCTTCAGGGCCACCGCACGCTGGCCGTCGAACATCGCCGCCCACATCAGGAAGTGGTAGTTGTGCGCGCGGTAGATCACGTAGAAGCCGCCCGCACCGTGGCGCTCCACTCGCCGACGGTCGACGACGGTCGCGCGCGCGTTGGCCGCGACCGCGTCGGCATAACGGCCGACCCGGATGTCGATGTGCGACGGCATGTGCACGAGGTGGCTCGCGCCCGGCACGCGCGCGCGCAGCCGATCGGCGGCAGGCACGGCCTTCTCCGGCGTCGGCGAGGCCTCCATCGTGTGGATGTAGTAGTGCATCGCGCCGGGATGGTCGGGCGTGCGGGCGAGCACGGCCTCGAGCGTCGCGATCACTTCCGGCGTCTCCGGGCGCGGCTCACCCTCGGCGCTCCACAGGTCCCACGGCCGCAAGTCCATCAGCGCCTCCGCGAACAGCGCGCCGACGTCGTCGTCCTCGGGGAACTTGTGCCACACGTCACGCATCGCGTCTGCGTAAGCGCGATCGAGCTCCGCGCGCTCGGCCGGCGGCGGCCACACGTAACGCTTGGTGAGCGCCTCGACCAGCGCACGCTCGACCGGCGCAGCGCCGCCGGAAAGCTCGAGCGCCCGCTGCGCCGACGCATGCGCGATGCGCGTGCTCTCGTCGTCCATCGAGGGGTTGTTGATGTGGGGCCCGAACGCGTACGCGTGCCCCCAATGGGCCATCGCACACTCGGGATCCGCCTCCGCCGCCTTCGCGAACGCGAGCCGCGCCACCTCCTGATCGAACCCGAAGCACAGCACGAGCCCCTGATCGAACCAGCGCTGTGCCTCGGCGGAGCTCGTCGTCACCCCGCGATGGAACCGGCCGGTTTCGGCGCTGCTCCAGGGTTCTTCCGCGGTCGGTGCGCTGGCGCAGGCCGCGAGCGGGAGCGTGATCAGGAACACGAAACGAGCGAGCTGGGTCATGGAATGGAGCGGCGAAGCGAGGGACGTCGGAGAGTCAGAAGGGCAAGGCTTGTACGAGTACCGATTCGCCCCTTCCAACTCTTTCACCAGCGCTCCCGACCTCGCCAAACTTGCAAGCTCTGTGGCCTCGATCGGAGCGCGTCCCTAGGCTCTCGCGCCATGAAGTTCTCCCCCATGGTGTGTGCGTTGGTGCTGGCGGGGCCGGCGGTGGCGCAGGAGCTCCCCCACGCGTTCGTTGGAGCGAAGGTGCTGCCGATCTCGGGCGCGCCGATCGAGGACGGTGTGGTGGTGGTGCAGTTCGGGCGCATCCGGGCGGTCGGGGCGCGCGGGTCGGTCGAGGTGCCGGCCGGCGCAAAGGTGGTCGACGTGAAGGGCAAGGTGCTGATGCCGGGCCTCGTCGACACGCACAGCCATGTGGGCGGCGGCTGGGGAGCGGATGGCAGTGCGCCGATCCAGCCGTCGGTGCGCATGCTCGATGCGGTCAATTGCCGCGATGCGGGGCTGCAGCGCGCGCAGGCGGGCGGCATCACGACGCTCAACGTGATGAGCGGCAGTGGGCACCTGATGAGCGGGCAGACGATCTACCTGAAGAACCGCGACGTCGCGACGATCGAGGAGCAGTGCTACCGCTTCGCCGACGGCACGCCGATGGGCGGCATGAAGATGGCGAACGGCACGAACAGCCAGCAGGAGGCGCCGTTCCCGGGCACGCGCGGCAAGTCGGCGGCGCTGGTGCGCGAGGCGTTCGTCGCCGCGCAGGAGTACGGGCGCAAGGTCGAGGCTGCGGCGGGTGACGCGAGCAAGCTGCCGCCGCGTGATCTCGGGCACGAGGCGCTGCTCGAGCTGATGAACGGCAAGCGCATCGTCCACCACCACACGCACCGCCACGACGACATCGTCACGGTGCTGCGGCTCTCGAAGGAGTTTGGTTTCCGCGTCGTGCTGCACCACGTCAGCGAGGCCTGGAAAGTCGCCGACGAGATCGTCGCGGCGAAGGTGCCGTGCTCGCTGATCGTGATCGACACGCCCGGGGGCAAGCTCGAGGCGATGGACTTCGACGCGCGCTCGGCGGCGGAGCTCGAGAAGCGCGGCGCGCCGGAGCTGGTCGGCTTCCACACCGACGACTGGATCACGGACTCGCGCCTGTTCCTGCGCAGCGGCGCGCTCGCGGTGCGCGCGGGCGTGACGCGCGAGACGGCGCTGGCGGGGCTCACGCTCAACGCCGCGCGCATGCTCGACCTCGGCGACCGCATCGGCAGCCTCGAGCCCGGCAAGGATGCCGATTTCCTCGTGCTTTCCGGCGATCCGCTGTCGGTCTACACGCACGTCGAGCAGACCTGGGTCGAGGGCACGAAGGTGTTCGACCTGTCGAAGCCGGAGGATCGCCTGTGGGCCGAAGGTGGCTGGGGAGCAGGACTCGCGCGTGCGGGTGCGTTGTGCTGCGTCGGCGAGGAGGTGAAGTGATGAAGTCGAGCTTCTTCCGTGTCGTCGCGAGCCTCGCGCTCGCGCTCCCCGCCCTCGCGCAGGACCTCGCGATCAAGGCCGAGCGTGTCCACACCGTCTCGGGCGCCGTGATCGAGAACGGCGTGATCGTCATCAAGGCCGGCAAGGTCGTCGCCGTCGGCACCGAGCGGCAGGTGCAGCCGCCCGCCGGCGTGCGCGTGCTCACCGCGAAGGTCGCGACGCCCGGCCTCGTCGATGCGCACAGCGTCGTCGGCCTCGCGGGCTACCTGAACCAGCCGCACGATCAGGACCAGCACGATCCCGGCGCTCCGCTGCAGCCTGAGTTGCGCGCGATCGACGCGTACAACGCGCGCGAGCGACTGGTCGAATGGGTGCGCGGCTTCGGCGTGACGACGCTGCACACCGGCCACGGCCCGCAGGCGCTGATTTCCGGCCAGACCTTGGTCGCCAAGACGCGCGGCGAGACGGTCGACGAGGCCGTGATCGTGCCGCGCGCGATGATCGCGGCGACGCTCGGCGAAGGCTCGCGCGAGGAAGGGCGCGGCAAGTCGCCGGGCACCGCGGGCAAGCAGCTCGCGATGCTGCGCGAGGCGCTGATCGGCGCACAGGAGCACCAGAAGAAGCTGCGCGCGGCCGGCGACGACGCGACGAAGAAGCCCGAGCGCGACCTGCGCAAGGAAGCGCTCGTCGACGTGCTCGAACGCAAGGTTCCGCTGCTCGTCACGGCCAACCGCCATCAGGACATCCTGTCGGCGCTGCGACTGGGCGCGGAGTTCGGCGTCCAGATCGTGCTCGACGGCGCGGCCGAGTCCTACGTCGTGCTCGACGAGATCCGCCGCGCGCGCGTGCCGGTGATCCTGCACCCGCCGATGGCGCGTTTCGTCGGCGAGCTCGAGAACGCGAGCCGCTCGACCTACTCGAAGTTCTCCGACGCCGGCATCCCGTTCGCGCTGCAGAGCGGCTACGAGAGCTACGTACCGAAGACCCGCGTCGTGCTCTACGAAGCCGGTGTCGCGGCGGCCTACGGCCTCGGCGCCGAGAAGGCCCTGCGCTCGGTCACGCTCGACGCCGCGCGCCTGCTCGGTCTCGAAGCGCGCCTGGGAAGCCTCGAAGTCGGCAAGGACGGCGACGTCGCGCTCTACGACGGCGACCCGTTCGAGTACACGACCCACTGCGTCGGCGTCGCGATCGAAGGCGTCGTCGTCAGCGATCAGGCGCGCTGACGGACACATCAGGTGTCCGAGGCGACGGCAGTCGCCGTGTCCACGGGTGCCCGGCGAACTCATCGGGACACACGAGAGTCGTTCGGTTGCGGGCGTAGGCCGCGCCAAATCGAAGTTCACGATTCTGTTATGCCGCGAGGCCGAGCGAGAAGCGCGCAGGCGAGGAGAAACGGCGATGCGACTCAATGGAAAGAGTCGGAGAGCCGGTTCGACGAAGCCTGCGCGGTTCGCAGCCGGCCGCAGCCATGACAGAATCGTGAACTTCGATT
>JABWBL010000380.1 GCA_013360535.1 Planctomycetaceae bacterium | reverse complement strand
ACCTGATCCAGGAAGCCATCGTCGCCGCCGGCTACGTGCCCGGCCAGGACGTGCTGCTGGCGCTCGACTGCGCCGCCTCCGAGTTCTACAAGGACGGCAGGTACGAGCTCAAGGGCGAAGGCCTGTCGCTGACCGCCGAGGGCTTCACCGACTATCTCGAGACCCTGTGCGACAAGTTCCCGATCGTGTCGATCGAGGACGCCATGGCCGAGGGCGACTGGGACGGCTGGAAGGTCCTCACCGAGCGCCTCGGCAAGAAGGTGCAGCTGGTGGGCGACGACCTCTTCGTCACCAACACCAGGATCCTCGCACAAGGCATCGAGCAGGGTGTGGCCAACTCGATCCTGATCAAGATCAACCAGATCGGCACGCTCACCGAGACCTTCGCCGCCGTCGAGATGGCCAAGCTCGCCGGCTACACCGCGGTGATCTCGCACCGCTCGGGCGAAACCGACGACTCGACCATCGCCGACATCGCGGTGGGCCTGCGCGCGATGCAGATTAAGACCGGCTCGCTGAGCCGCTCGGACCGCATCTCGAAGTACAACCAGCTGCTGCGCATCGAGGAAGACCTCGGCGACACCGCCTTCTATCCGGGCAAGCGCGCGTTCTACAACCTGCGCTGATTGCCGTTCAGCGCTGATTCGCGGCAACTCGAAGGCCGGCGGGCGACCCCCCGTCCTTGTTCCCAGAGCCATCCCCATGCGCTGGCCGATCCTGATCCTGATCGCACTCGTCGTGCTGCTGCAGTACCCGCTCTGGCTGGGGAAGGGCGGCTGGCTGCGCGTGTGGGAGGTCGACCGTCAGCTGCAAGCGCAGCGCGAGGAGAACCTGCGCCTCGAACAGCGCAATGCCAGCCTCGCGGCCGAGGTCAACGACCTCAAGTCGGGCAACGAGGCGGTCGAGGAGCGCGCACGCTTCGAACTCGGCCTCACCAAGACCGGCGAGATCTACGTGCAGATTCCGCAGCGCTGAGCGGTGGGGTGGCGAGTGCCGGCGCGCATGGGGCGGCCGTCAATGGGGCGGTGTGCGGAGGTCGCTTGAATGGTGTTCGCGGCTTCCGTCGCTCCTGCCATCGCGGTGTCTTCGGTAGGAGCGGCGGAAGCCGCGAATTTTTTTCATCGTTCCCCGCGCGCGCTGCGCAGGCGACGCAGGTCAGTTGTCCAGGCGTTCGACCCGCACGCGGCCGCGGCTGTTGGGCGCGTGTACGAAACGTCCGTCGCCGATGTAGATCCCCATGTGGGAATGGCGCCGCTTCAGTGTGTTGAAGAACACCAGGTCGCCCGGCTTGAGCTCGTCGACCACGATCGGTCGGGTGCGGTCGGCGATCTGCGCGGCATTGTGCGGCAGGCGGCGACCGCTGACGTTTTCGACGATGTAGGCCACCATGCCGCTGCAGTCGAGCCCGGCATCCGGGTTGCGCCCGCCGAAGCGGTAGCCGGTGTCGAGCAGACCGAGTGCGAACAGCACCATTTCCTGCGTCTGGTGTTCGCCGTCGAGTGCGAAATAGTCACCTGCTTGCGGTGCCGGATGAGCGCCTGCGGGGGCTGTGCTCGTCACCGGCGCCGTGCTGCAGGCGCCGAGCAGCAGCGAGGCCGCTGCCGCACAGGCAAGCAGCAGCGTGGGGACGCAGCGCGGGCGCTCGGTGGTGGAGGAATACGACAAAGCTTGAGTCGTCATGGCGCGAGCGGGTCCACGTCGCGATCGATCGGAATACCGCGGTCGCCCGGAGTATCTCAGTCCTGCGTGAGTCGTGCAAGGCTTCCAGTCGAATCAGTGGCTTGCGCGGGTTTTGGAGAAACAGCATGAGGACGCGGGCGGGCGCGCCGGGGCCCCTCGCGCTGGCTCGCCGAGCGGCCCTCGACGTGTCAAGGGAATTCAGGCTTCCAAGGCTCAGCCTGGCCGGTCGACGCCGGGCCCGGTCCGCGATCCGGTCCGATCCGGCTCAATCGCTCACGTGAGCCTCGCGGCGAGGAGCTCCGACGCCCGGTGGGCCATGGCCATGATGGTCTCCTGCGGGTTCACGGCCGGCGGACCGGGCACCGTGGAGCCGTCGACGATGTAGAGGTCTCTCACTGCGTGCGTCTGGTGATCGAGGCCGACCACGCTCTTCCTGGGATCCGAGCCCATGCGGCACGTGCCGAGCGGGTGAAAGCTGGTGAGGAAGAATTCGGCGGCTCTGCGCTTCCTGGCCTCCCACGCGGTCACTTCACCGGCGTTCTCGAGGATGGGCGCGCCGGCCATCATGGGCATCACGCGGCGCGCGCCCGCGGCGAAGTAGATCTCGGCCAGGCGCGCCATGCCGCGCTGCAGGCGGTCGCGCTCGTGCTCGCCAATCCAGTACGTGAGCAGCGGGCGTCCGCCCGGGCCGCGGCGCACCCGGCCGCGCGACTCGTCCTCGATCATCACGCCGAACGTGCACACCTGATCGAAGCGGTCCATGATCTCGGTGAGCCGGCGTCCGTTGAAGGGCAGCATCGCGGCGCCCAGGCTGAGCGGCGGCGACGCGCCGAGGAGCAAGATGCCGTCGCGATGGAATTGATCGACGCCGTACCCCTGGAGCGCGGTTTCATAGCCTCTGATGGGCTCGTCGAAGAGCGCCGAGACGGCCGTGGCCGGGTGGAGCGAGAGGTTGCGCCCGACCTGGCCGCTGGCGTTGCACAGGTCCTGCGAGAGCAGGAAGAGCGGGCTCGGTATCGCGCCGCCGGCGAGCACCACGGCGCGGGCGCGCACGTGGGTCTCGGGACGGTCGGTCACGCGGGGAGTGTACTACCAGCTCGTCTCGCTGCAGCCGGGCCCGTACCAGTGCGAAGCGCCGTTGTTGCAGACGCCGGCGTTCGAGGCGCCCTGCGGGCCGTACTTCACGCCCCACACCGCGCGGACGCTGTCGTCGTGGCAGTTGTGGCCGCCACCCGTCGAGTTCCAGTTGTAGTTGGTGGTGCAGTTGCTGCTGTTGGCGAAGCTGCCGCTGTTGGAGCCCGACGACTCGTAGTACTGCGTGCCGCCGCCGCCGCTCGCCGTGCACCAGTGGCTCATCGACGAGGCGCAGTTGCCGTGGTTGCACGAGTTGATCGTGACGCCGTTGACCTGGCTCCAGGTCGCGGTGTGCTCGGCGACGAGCCAGATGATCCACTTGCCGTGGATCTCGATGCTGTTGTTGGCGGGGGCGTAGCCCGTCTCCTTGACCATCTTCTCGACGGCCGGGCGGAGCATGTCGTCCCGGATGGCGAGCTTGGTGCCGACCATGGTGAGCTTGTGGGCCTTGAGGACGGAGGGGACCTCGGCGGCCGCCATGGCGTCGGTCGCGGCCTTGAGGAGCTCGAAGTCCTCGGCGCGGCGGATCGGGTCGACGCGGGGCAGGTTCGCCTCCTTCACGAGGGCCTTGTCCCAGGCCTCCGGGATCGTGTCGCCGCCCTTCTGGATGTAGAAGGTGCGCCCGGTGTCGTCCATCACGCGCAGGTCCATCTCCTGCTCGGGCAGCGAGGGGTCGAGGTTGCGGTAGACGTCGAGCGTCTTCTCGCCCGCGTGGGTCTCGAAGTAGATGGCGTGGTCGCCCCGCTTGAACGCTCCGACGAGGGCGCCGTCCACCTTGAGGAGGTTCAGGCCCTCCTTCAGCTCCGCCACCGCAGGACGCTCGGGGTCGCTCGAGCCACCACACCCGACCGAGCAGGCCATCGAGAGGCCCAGCGCCCCCAGGAACATCGCGCGGTGAAGCTTCGTCATCGTCCGTCCTCCTGCGCAGGGACAGGAGCAGGGATTGGGCCAGCGCAAGATCTCCGAGAAATGGAGCGAGTTCGGCGCGAGCGGTTCAGAGTCCGAACGTTCAATCCTCGAACCCGTTCAAGAACCGAACGCGTCGAGGCCCGGCCGCGCTCTCGGCGCGCCGGGCCTCTCACCTCGACTCCGACCGAGAACGGCTACGCCATCACCAGCTGGTCTCGTTGCAGCCCGGGCCGTACCAGTGCGACGCGCCGTTGTTGCAGACGCCGGAGGTGGACGAGCCCTGGGGGCCGTACTTCACGCCCCAGATCGCGCGGACGCTGTCGTCGTGGCAGTTGTGGCCGCCGCCGGTCGAGTTCCAGTTGTAGCTCGTGGTGCAGTTGCCGGTGACCGAGCTGTTCGACGTCGACATCTCGACGTACTGCGTCGCGCCCGTCCCGGAGGCGGTGCACCAGTGGCTCATGCTCGAGGCGCAGCTGCCGTGCTGGCAGTTGTCCTTGATGACGCCGTTCACGTTGCTCCACGTGGCCGTGTGCTCGGCGACGCCCCAGATGATCCACTTGCCGTGGAGCTCGATGCTGTTGTTGGCCGGCGCGTAGCCGACGGTCGCGAGCTGCTTCTCGACGGCCGGGCGGAGCAGCTCGTCGCGGACGGCGAGCCGCGCGTTGCGCAGGGTGAGCTTGTGCGCCTGCACGGTGACGGGGATCGACGCGCCCTCCATGGCGATCGCCGCCTCCTTCATCAGGGCGAAATCGTCGGCGCGCTTCAAGGGATCGACGCGCGGCCGGGTCGCCTCGGCCGCGATGTCCTTCTCCCAGGCCTCGGGCAGCGTGTCGCCCCCCTGCTGGACGAAGAAGGTCCGACCGTTCTCGTCCATCACGCGGAACGACATCTCCTGCGCGGGCAGCGAGGGGTCGAGGTTGCGGTAGACGTCCAGCGTCTTGTCGCCCGCGTGGGTCTCGAAGTAGATCGCGTGGTCGCCCTTGCGGAAGGCGCCGACGATCGCGCCGTCGGTCTTGAGGACGTTCAGGCCCTCCTTCAGCTCCGTCACCGCCGGGCGCGGGTCGGACGAGCCGCCACAGCCGACCGAGCAAGCCATGACCAGACCGATGGCACCGACGATGAGCGCGGAGCGAAGGGACTCGAGCATCTGAACCTCCCGTGTGACCCCCGTCGTTGCAGCGGTCGCGCCAGCGGGTTTCCTCGGCATTTCCGGTCCACGCCTGCCTCGCGTTCGGTTTTCGAACGTTCTGTTTCTGAACCAACGTTCTGTTTTTGAACGCTCGCGTTCGTTTTCTGCACCAATTTGTCCGGAGCGCCGCCGTGCGATACTCGCCGGGTGCGCAAGTCCGCCCTTCGCGTCCTCGCGTGGATCGCGGTGGTCGTGGCGGTCGGCTGGTTCTGGGCACGGCTCGGCGAGCCGCTCGGCGTCGATCAGGGCCTCTTCGCCTGCTTCACGCGGTGGGTCCCCCGGGGCTGGCTGCCCTACCGGGACCTCTTCGACAGCAAGCCGCCGCTCTTCCTCTACTGGTGGGGCGCCGCTCGCGTCGTCCCCGGGCCCCTGCCGCAGGCCGTCTGGTG
>JABWBL010000379.1 GCA_013360535.1 Planctomycetaceae bacterium | reverse complement strand
CGCGCGGCGGTCGAGCTCCTGCCGACAGAAGCCCTCGTGCGCGCCGCCCTGTCCGGCGCGGTGGACGGAACCCTGCCCGGAGGCGCGTGTGTGCTGCGAGCCGCGACCGGTCCGGCGACGACGGCGCTGGTGGTCCAAGGGATGTGCGAGGCCGATGAGCTCGACCAGCTGGTCGGTTGGCTCCAGCTCCACGACGCCATCGAGCGCGTGTTCCAGGACGGCGCCGAGATCCACGGGCCGATACCTACAAACGCTCCGGCGCCCCTCGATCCGCCAAGAAAGTTCCTTGACGGTTCGTAAACCCTTGCCGGCAAACGACAAAGGTTGTGTTTCAAATCCAGCAGAACGTTGCATCTGCGCCGGATCCGGTCTACCTTTCTCTTGCGCGGTCGGTCTTCCGACGGCGCAGTGAGCGCTCGACGAGAGGTGCCAGCACTATTGCGAGCGGTGCAGGCACCCGGGAAGCTCGGCGGGCGCTCCTCTCTCCCTCGGGCCAGTGTTCAGCAATGACCACTGGCCCCCTTTCTTTTCCTCCCCCCCCCCCCATCCCACCGTCGCTCGCGCCGCTGACCGGATCCGGAACTCGTGTCCCCGCCCGACGGCGGCGCACGTTGGGTCCAAGCCTGCGAAAAAAGCCGCGGCGCTGCGGATCCGGAGCGACCGGAGCCTTCGGGAGCGCGGCGGGTGCGGAGGCGGGTGCGGAGCTGCGAGCGCCCCGCCGGCGGCGCCGCTACGGCACGATCGACCAGACGTGCGGGACGCTTCCGTCGGTCTCGAACAGCGTCAGCTCGGACGCCAGCGAATCGTGGAACCAAGACCCCGTCGGCACGCCATCGCGCAGCACCGAGGTCGGAAGGTTGGCGAAATCCTGCAGCACGAACTCATCCGCGAGGCCGTCGGCTGTCGCGGTGGTCAGTCCGAGCGTCAAGAGCGGCGAGAGCCCGGCATCGAGCGTGTGCACGCGCACACGCGCCAGGTTTCGCGTCGCGCTGAAGTCGAGCGTGTTGTTCGCGGTGTTCACGTTCCACACGAAGGGCGTGAAGCTGCCGGCGGCGTCCTGCTCGATGTTGAAATCGAAGAAGCGACCGTCCTCGTGCGCCAGCGTGTTGCCGCTGTCGGGCAGGGTGAGCTGGTGGCGCCGCAGCCAGTTGCACACGGCCATCTCGCTCACCGCATCCCAGGAGTGCCCAGGGTAGTTGATCACGCTCCACAGGTGCGTCGCCGGGCTGGCGCCGAGCGAGAGCAGGTGCTGTTGGAACAGGTCGTTCTGGGTGATCAGGTACGGCACGTCGCCGGTGGTGCGCGTGATGTTCGTCGGCACGTGCAGCAGGTTGCGCCCCAAGTCCGTGTCGGGCACGACGGCCAGCGTGAACGGATCGAAGCTGAAGACCGAGCCCCGCTGCAGCAGCCACGGCGAGGCCGAGCCCGGCGCGCCCGTGCCGAAGCGGTTGTCGTACATCTGCTGCACCGACGGAACCGACTGCGGGTAGGTGTCCTCGTGGCTGAGGATGCCCGACTGGTCGAACACCGCCGCCACCATCATCCCGGTCGGATCGAGATGGCGCGCGGCGTAGTTCATCGCCGCCCCGCCGCCCATCGAGAACCCCACCGCGAAGATGCGCGTGGTGTCGACCGAGAAGTTGGCGCGGGTCCACTCGAGCACGGCCTCGGTGTGGATGTGGCTGCGCTCGTCGGAGAAGTGCGTCTGTCCGCCACCGAGCGGTGCCACGCAGTACCAGCCGCGCCGGCGCGCTTCCTCGAAGAAACTCGTGCTGAGCAGCGCGTCGTAGTGGCTGACGCCGAACTTGTGGAAGACGACGAGCAGCGGGCGAGGGCCGAGCTGACCGGTCTCCTGCATCAGGAAGCGTTCGTTGAAGCCAGTCCCCGGCGAGATCGTCACCTCGTACACGGTCGGACTGGCACCGATCGAGCCTGGGGCCGCGCGCGGAGTGCTCGTCGATGGCCCGCCGAGCGTGGTGAGCGTGCTCATCATGCGCACCTGCACACCGGTCCCCACCCGCGGCCCTGCGCCGGGGGCGTAGGACAAGTCCGGGCGGTCGAGCCAGCCTGGTCCAGCACTCTCCTCGAGCGTGCGTGCGTAGGGCGTCGAATCCCTGGGTAGGCGCAGGCGCGTCGTCGAGAGCAGGTCCGGATACGGGTGCGCCTGAAGCGGTGCTACCGCTTGCAGCACTGAGGTGAGTACGGTTCCGAGGAGCAAGGTGCGATTCGAAGGGAAGCGGGGGCCCGAAAATTCTAGCCCATCGAGGGGCCGAATGCGGGACCGCTCGGTTCCTGAGCCATCCGAGAGGGATTCTTCAAGCCGCGTTCGGGGCGGAAAGGAACTCGGGCCGGAGAATTCACTCTCGAGCGCAGGCCGCCGGATCGGACGGAATTTCCGCTTCGCGCGTGTTCGTGAGCGGGTCCGCCGCTCGCGGGACACTCACTCGAGATCGCCGATGGCACTTCCGGGCAGGGCCTCGAGCTCGCCGTGGCAGCGCCCCTCGAGCGTGAACACCTGCACGCGCTCCGCGTCGCGGTCGATGACGGCGATCCGAGGCGCGGAACCGCCGCCCAGATCCTCCACCGCGACGTCCCCGGGATGCTCGACCTCTCCGTGGCCCGTGCCGTGGGGTGCGAGTACTCGCTGGATCCGTCCGGCCGCGTCGACGAGCAGGAGCGCGCTCTCGGCGCCTCCGACGGCCACGACACAACGGCCGTCGGCGAGCGGCGCGATCGCCACGGGCTCGAGCACGACGCCTGTCCGCGGCGAGAGCCGGAACGCGAAGTGGAAGTCGAAGTCGCGGAAGACCTGCACGCGCGAGGCACCCGCTTCGCACGCGAAGGTCCAGCGTCCCGCGTGCGCCACTCGCGTCAGGCCGTGGAAACGCTTGAGCGGACTGCCCTCCGGTCGCAACGACTCGACGAGAGTGCCGTCGGGTCGCAGGAGCTGCAGCGCGTGGCGCCGCCAGCCACCGCTCGCCACCAGCACGAGCCGCTCGTCGTCGGTCTCGTGCAGCGCGACGTCGCAGGCCTGCACGAACGATCCCCGCGCGTCGTCGCGTGCGCCCTCGCGGCCGCGCAGCGTGAGCGACTCGCGCCCGAACAGCGTGAACGCGCGCACCTGTCCGGCGAGCGAGTCGGCGATCCACACCTGATGGTCGGAATCGACCTCGATGCCACCCAGCCCGCAGGGCTCACCCACGGGCCCGCGGAACGAGAACCCCGGCCCGAGCGCGCGCCCATCGAAGTCGTAGGGGCGCACGTGCGCGGTCTGCTCGTGGCGAGCGACGTACAGCACTCCGTTGCGCAGGCACAAGGAGCCCTGGTTCACGCTCGACCTCCGCGCGCGAACTCGAGCACGACCAGTTCGGTCGGGGCGCCGATGCGCAGAGGCAGGCCGATCGAGCCCAGTCCGCGGCTCGTGATCGCCACCGTGTCGCCGAGCTCGACGCGCAGCCCCGGATGCGCGGGCCCGGCCCGCCGGAACCACGGCAAGTCGAGCTGCGTTCCGTGCGTGTGGCCGGAGAGCACGGCGAGGCAGCGCGGTCGGGCGCAGACGAGCGCACCGCGCGGGTTGTGGCACAGCACGAGCTCGAAATCCTGACGGCGAAGCCCCTCCCGCGCGCGCGCCAGATCGATCTGGCGTGCCTCCTCGAGATCCTCGATGCCGACCACCGCGAGCGCGCCCCCCGCCACCTCGAGGCGCACGTGCTCGTTGCGCAGGAACCGCATTCCGCGCTCGCCAAGGCGGCGCGCGATCTCGGCCTCGCGCCGTCCCCGATAGTCGTGGTTGCCGAAGACGCCGAACACTCCGTGGCGCGCGCGCAGGCGACCGAGGTCGGCGAGCACCAGCTCGGCCTCCTCCGGCGCGTGCGTGATCAGGTCGCCGGTGAAGACGCACAGGTCGGGCGCGAGCGAGTTGGAGAGCTCGACGACTCGCGCGAGATCGCCCTCGCGCACGAACGGCCCCGCGTGCACGTCGGAGAGCTGCACGACGCGGAAACCGTCGAGTCCCGGAGGCAGTTCGGCGTGTTCGACGCGCTCGTGCCGCACCTGCAGCCCCGGAGGGGCGAGGTGCCGGCGTCGGTAGTAGGCGCGGCCGCCGAGCGCGACCGCCAGTCCTTCGGCGAGCCGCACGCTCG
>JABWBL010000378.1 GCA_013360535.1 Planctomycetaceae bacterium | reverse complement strand
CAGCGTCTCGCCGCCCGGCGTCAGCAGCAGGATGCCGACCGCCAGATCGGCGGCGGCGCCGAGGGGCAGCGAGAGCGCGAGGCTCGCGAGCGACACGCCGCTCTCCAGCGACAGCGCGAGGCGCAGCACGGCGCCGATGGCGAGAACGAGGACGAGCGCCGCGACGAGGATGGAGCGCACCGGGCACTCGGGCCGGAGCAGTCGGTTCATGGAGGCTTTCTGCAACGGGGCTTGCACTTCTTGCACGACGGGTCCAGCGCTCGACACGCCCTCGGACCACGCCGTGGCCTCGCCCGAAGGGGGTGCGGACCCCGCGGGGGGGCGAGCGGGATCCGCGCAGGGAGTTGTTGCAATCCATGTGCCGTGCGCAGCCGGCGGTTCGTGGGGGGCTGGTATCCTGCGCGCGCCATGACGCCGAAGACCGCTGTCCCGAACCTCGCCACGAACTCGATCCCGACCGGCCCCCAGCGTGCGCCGCGCGGCCGCGCGATGACCTGCAAGAGCTGGGGCGCCGAGGCTGCGCTGCGCTTGTTGATGAACAACCTCGACCCCGAGGTGGCCGAGGATCCGGCGAACCTCGTCGTGTACGGCGGCAGCGGCAAGGCGGCGCGCGACTGGCCGAGCTTTCAGGCGATCGTCGCGACGCTGCGGCGGCTCGAGCCCGACGAGACGCTGCTCGTGCAGTCGGGCAAGCCCGTCGGCGTGTTCAAGACGCAGGCGCGCGCGCCGCGGGTGCTGATCGCGAACTCGAACCTCGTCGGCAAGTGGGCGACGTGGGAGCACTTCCGCAAGCTCGAGGCCGAGAACAAGATGATGTACGGCCAGATGACGGCCGGCTCGTGGATCTACATCGGCACGCAGGGGATCCTGCAGGGCACGTACGAGACGTTCGCGGCGGCGGCGAACCGGCTGTTCGGCGGCACGCTCAAGCATCGCCTCGTCGTCACCGGTGGTCTCGGCGGCATGGGCGGCGCGCAGCCGCTCGCGGCGACGATGAACGAAGCGACGGCGCTCGTCGCCGAGGTCGACGCGGGGCGCATCCAGAAGCGGCTCGACACGCGCTACCTCGACGTGCGTTTCGACGAGCTCGACCGCGCGATCGATCAAGCCTTGGAGTGGAAGAAGCAGGGGGTCGCGAAGTCGATCGGCGTGCTGTGCAACGCGACCGAGCTGCTGGCGCGGCTCGTCGAGCGCAAGATCGTCCCCGACGTGCTCACCGACCAGACCAGCGCGCACGATCCGCTCGGGGGGTACGTGCCGGATGGAATGAGCTACGCCGCCGCGCTCGCGCTGCGTTCGAGCGATCCCGCGCGCTACCAGCGCGAGTCGTTCCGCACGATGGTGCGCCACTGCGAGCTGATGATCGAGCTGCAGGAACGCGGTGCCGACACGTTCGACTACGGCAACAACCTGCGCGGCCACGCGAAGGAAGCCGGGCTCGCGAACGCCTTCGATTTCGAGGGTTTCGTGCCGAAGTACATCCGCCCGCTGTTCTGCGAAGGGCTCGGGCCGTTCCGCTGGGTCGCGCTCTCCGGGGATCCGAAGGACATCGCGACCACCGACCAGATCATCCTGGAGCTCTTCCCCGAGAAGCAGTCGCTGGCGCGCTGGATCCGGCTCGCGGGCGAGCGCATCCAGTTCCAGGGCCTGCCCGCGCGCATCTGCTGGCTCGGCTACGGCGAGCGCGCCAAGGCCGGCCTCGCCTTCAACGAAGCCGTGCGTTCCGGCCGCATTTCCGCGCCGATCGTGATCGGTCGCGACCATCTCGACTGCGGTTCCGTCGCGAGCCCCAACCGCGAGACCGAGGCGATGAAGGACGGCACCGACGCGGTCGCCGACTGGGCGCTGCTCAACGCGATGGTCAACATCGCCAGCGGCGCCTCGTGGGTGAGCTTCCACCACGGTGGCGGCGTCGGCATCGGCTACTCGCTGCACGCGGGCCAGGTCACCGTCGCCGACGGCACCCGCGAGGCCGACGACGCCATTCGCGCCGTGCTCACCAACGACCCCGGCATGGGCGTCATCCGCCACGTCGACGCCGGCTACGACGAAGCCATCCACTGCGCCCACGAGCGCGGCGTCGACGTGCCGATGCTCTGAAGGACACTTCTCAACTGGCCCAGGAGAGAAGCATGAAGCGATGGACATTGGGGATGGCGCTGGCAATCGCGATCTCGACGTGCGGCTGCGAATCGATCCGCGCTGCGCACGGTCCGGCTGGGCCGCGCCTGGTCAGAAACTCGGATGGGGCGGAGGCGGTCGTTGTCTGGTACATGCGCGGCGCGCACGAGCACTCACCTCCACCGGAGCCGGACGCGTTCTTCGCGGCAGTTTGGGCAGACGGATTCGCGTTGACGCGGCCTCAGATGCTCGCTGCGGAGTTGCACGTCGTTCGATTCGATCCGGCGATGGTCGAGGAGATCCGCGCCGAGATCTGGCGAGCGGCGGGCACGGTGCCGGTCAGCGAGCGCGTCGTTCCGGCACTCGAGGCTGGACCTGACGCGGTCGTGCTTGTTCTGAGCAGCGAACCGGGTGAGCGCATCGCACTCGTCGGATGGGATTCCGCGCCGGGTTCACCTCGAGCCGCTGCGTTCGAAGCGTTCGACGCTCCGATGCGGCGCCTGCTCGAGCCTTCCGGCGACAGCTTCGGTGGCTCGCCTTCGTTTCATTGGGAATCGCGATGACTCCTCACGTGTTCGGGACGACGGGATCACCGGGGACGAATCACCTGACGTGCGCAAGCGGAGCCCGTGCCTGCGAGCGACGGGGCGGCTCGGCGCTCGAACCGCGGAACGCAATTCCACTCCCGACTTGTAACCGTCTGAGCTCGTTGGCGGTTGTCCGGCAAGGTGGATCGGGAAGCGTCGGCCCACCGAGCGCCTGCAACACCTGGTCTCGAGGCTGGAGCGCGACACACATGCGAGTACTTTTCATGCTTCTGGCTCTCGCGCTGCCCGCAGGTCTGTGCGCTTGCTCTTCGCTCGACCTCGAGAAGTCGATGGCGAGTAGCTCCAGCACGATCGAGGAGCGCTTCGACGCGGTTCTGGAGTGTTTGCGTGCCTCCCAAGCCGCGTCGACGGAGCTCGATGGCGAGTTCGGCGATGACGACGACGAGGAAGAGCGCTCTCAAGGTTCGGGAGAGTCACGCTGGAGCTTGAGCTCAGCTCAGCGAGCGGTGCTCCGGCGGTGTGGCGTACGAATCCACGAGGTGCCGTCCGAACACGAGCTGTTCGCTCTCGCCACCCTTCTCGAATTCGGCGAGTCGCTCACGCCGGAGGAGCGAGAAACGGTGGCTCGACTCTCGCTCGAACCCCGCTGCCGCGCGTTCGCGTTCGGCCTGGCGCGAATCTTCGTGGAGCGAGGACCGCTCGACGTTGCGGCGAAGCTCATGATCGCTGGCGTCGTGGAACTGAAGCGTCCAGAGCGTGGCAGGAGCTGCTGGAGGTGGTGGTTCACGAACTTCAGCACTCGGCCGGCGTTCCCGCGCCTCAACCGCGACATTGCGTATGCGTTCTTGCGCGTCGCGGAAACGGGCGACGCGACGGCGAAAGAGGTCGTCGCGGACCTGTTCAACGAGCGCGAGCTGACTCCGGAGGCCATCGCGCGGATCCGCAAGCTCGCCGATTCGATTCGGCAGTGATCGCTCAGTTGAGCGCGTACCAGATCCGGCCGAGCCATTCGTGCAGGGCCCAGGCGCTCTCGCGCAGGGCCTTGGCGCTCACGATCCAGCTCGAGGCTTCGAAGAACCTCGGCGTCGAGCGGAAGCCGGTGGGGGCGGCGAGGGCGTCGAGGTCGTGGCGCTTCGCTTCGGCGAGCGCGCGGGGCATGTGCCAGGCGTGCGTGACGAGCAGCACGCGCCGCACGTTCTCCTTCTCGAGCACGACCTTCGAGAGCCGCAGGTTGTCGCGCGTGTTGCCCGACCAGGGCTCGAGCCACTTCACCGAGACGCCGAAGTCCTCCTCGAGCGCGCGCCGCATCATCTCGGCGTGCGAGAGCTCGTCCTTCTTCGGCGGGCCGCCGGAGACGCAGATGGGCAGCTTCGTCGCGCGCGCGAGGTGCGCGGCGTAGCGCAGGCGCTCGAGCGTGAGCGGCCCGCTCGTCGTCGCACCGTACTCGGGAGCATCGAACTGCGCGTCGCCAGCGAGCACGAGGATCGCCTGCGCGGGCGGGTCGATGCGCGTGA
>JABWBL010000377.1 GCA_013360535.1 Planctomycetaceae bacterium | reverse complement strand
TGCCAGAGCAATTTGTTCTGCAAACCTCGGCCTGCGTCGACGGCCACGCCGTCGACGCAGGCCGAGGTTTGCAGAACAAATTGCTCTGGCACCGTATTCCCGCTCCGACACCGCAGACTTCGCGATCCGGCACCGCAGGCTCCGTGAGGCGCGGTAGTCTCGAGCGCGCCGTTGGTTGGACGTTCGCGGTGAGGAGAGGACTCGATGCACACGAAGAAGCTCGCTGGTTTGCTCGCGATCGCCGTCGCGATCGGTGCGGTCGTGTACCTGTGGGGCGGCGAGCGTCGTGGAGAGGCGGCGGAGGCGCAGGCGGCGGATGCGAGTGCGGAACCGGAGGCTGCTCCGCAGTTTTCGGACGACGAGCGGCGCGATGCAGTGGCCAGCGAAACGCCGGAGAAACCTGATGCGAGCGCTTCGACGGCCAACGCCAAGCGTGTCGAGATCGCGCCGTGGGAGCCGCCGAAGTTCGAGTACGAGCTCGAGGTGCGGGTGTTCGACGAGGCGGATCAGCCCGGGCTCAAGGAGCCGATCTTCGTCGCGCCGGCGGGGTACACACTCAACGAGGTCGGCACCGCGGACCTCGACGGGCGCCTGGTCGTGAAGTGGCTCGGGTTCGAGCCGCGCATGCAGGTCGATGTCGCGCTCTCCGGCGGCGAGGGCTTGCGGCGCGTCGATGTCGCGGCCGGCTTCACGAGCGTCGCCCTGCCGCGGCGCGGCGGTCTGGTCCCCGGAGTCGCGAAGTTGCAAGTCGACAAGGCGCAAATCGACGCCCTTCGGCTGGACGCCAGCGCCCCCAAGCGCCGCAGCGTCGCCGAGGAGCTCCCGAAGGCCCAACGCGACGCCGACGGGCGCGTGCAATTCGTCGAGCCGCTGCTCTACGGCGCGCAGGATACGGCCGTCGTGATTCGGCCGGAGAACGAGCACGTCCTCGGCGTCTACAGCAGCGCGGTCGACAAGCTCCACTCGCGCGTCAAGAAGTCGAGCGGTGCCGCAGACCCCGAAAAGGGCCTGATTTCCGGCCGTCTGGTCGATTCGAACGGCGCGCCGGTCGCGGGAGCGCCGCTGGTCGCGAACTTCGTCGGCGGCGGTCCGCGACCGTCGACGGTCACCGAATCCGACGGCTCGTTCGTCTTTCGCAACTTGCAGCCCGGTGATTGGGACTTGCGCGCGGGTGGCGGCGATTTTGGTCGCGCCGCGGCGCGCTTGAGCGTTTCCGCGGGCCGCACGACGGAATGGAGTGTCGAGCTCGAGCGCGGCAACGAGCTCAAGGGCAGGCTCATCGACTCGCGGAAGGAGCCGCTCGCGCGCTGGAAGGTCATCGCCGAAACGCTCGGCGGCCGCGACGCGCTCGTCGACGTAGCCACGACGGACTCGGAAGGCCGCTTCGCGATCCCGAACCTGCCGACGTTGCCGCTGCGACTGCTCGCGCGCCGCGAAAGCGCGAGCCAAGGCTGCGAGATGCTGGTGGGGGAGCAGCTCTGGCCGGGCGAGCATGAGCAGCCGTTCGTGCTCGATACCAGCGCCGAAGGCGGCCTCGGCGTCGTGGTCCTGCGCATCACGTGTGTCGAAGGAACGCCGCCGGGTGCATCCAGAGTCCGCGCCTGGCGCGAGGGCACAGGGCGCGCCGCCGCAGGCCTCGTGTACGCACCGGGACAGAGGCCGTCGCCGTTCCCCGACCTCACGCCGTTCGAGCGCGCCCTCGCGGTCTCGCCGCTCGAGCCGGGTTGGTACTCGCTCGAGGTCGAAGCCGCCGGTCGTGAGCCCGTCAGCGTGCCGCGCGTTTTCGTGGCCGCCGAACAGGTCGTCGAGCTGCCGACGCTCCCCGCCACTCTCCCCGCGTCGCTCGCCCTCGGCGACACCACCTCGCCCGACGGTCTTCCCGTCCAACTCGAATTCACCCACCGCGGCGCCACGGTCGAATTGCACTGCTCCGCCAGCGACGTTTCTGGCGCGCGCGGCTTCTTGCGCCCCGGCGATTACCGCATCGTTCGCACGCTCGGCACCACGAGCCTTGACCGCTGGCTGCGCGCCGAGGCCGGCGTCGTGACCGAGCTCGAATGAGTGAACCCCTGCTGCGGGCGCGCGTTCGGGTCGCGGAGCGCGCGCGCCGCACGCGTGCCGGGCACGCCCGACGGAGCGCTCGCCCGACCACCACCGCATTCAATCGATGAACAGGCTGGAGCTCGCCCTGATGCTCGGAGTCGCGCTCGCGCTCGGCGCGGTCGTGGGTGTGCTCACGCGTGAGCCCGACGACACGGCGCCGCGTGCAGAGAAGGCACATGCGTCTCAAGAACGTGCTCAGGCGCCCGACACGGATCCAGAGGCACCGGAAGTGCTGGAATCGCCGACAAGGACAGCGCTTGCGAGCCCGCACCGCGTCGACATCGAGCCGTGGACTCCGCCGCGCTTCGAGTACGAGCTCGAGGTGTGTGCGTATGACGAGGGCGACGAACCCGCGCGCGGTGCGACGGTGCTGCTCGCTCCCGCCGGGCACACGCTCAACGACGTCGGAAATCTCGACGCCAACGGCCGGCTCGTCGTGAAGTGGCTCGCGTTCGAGCCGCGCATGCAGGTCGACGTCGCGCTCGAGGACTTGGAGGGCTGGCGGCGCGTCGAGCTCGCCGCGGGACGATCGTGCGTGGCGCTCGCGAAGCCGGGCGGCGTGGAGGCGGCCGTGCGTGCGACGCGCGTTGACGACACGTCGGAGGGTGCGGCTGAACTCGCACGGGAGTGGATGGCGGCGGCACGGACACGTGAGTCCGGCCCGCTCGCGATGCGCGACGCCGAAGGGCGCGTGCAGTTCGTCGAGCCGTTGCTCTACGCCGAACAGAGCAGCGCGCAAATGTCGGGCTCGGGGTCGTGCGGAGAGTCGAACGCCGGGGGCCCGGTCTACGCACTCAGCATCGGGAGCTCGCCCGACCTAGACGAATCGAAGCGCCGCGGCGAAATCAGCGGCCGGCTCGTCGACTCGACTGGCGCTCCCGTCGCGGGGGCTCCCGTGTTCGTGCGAGCCACCGAACGAGGCTTTCGGCAGATGAACACGAGCGGCGCGGACGGCGCGTATTCGTTCACCGGCCTCCGCTCGGGTGCCTACGAATTGCGCGCGGGCGGCGGCGATTTTGGCCGCGCGAACGGCGTGCGGAGCGTGCAGTCACCGTCGAAGGTGGAGTGGGATGTCGTGCTCGACCGCGGTCTCGAGCTGAAGGGACGGCTTGTCGATGCGCGGGACGTCGCGTTGAGCGGCTGGCGCGTGCGCGTGGAGACGATGGGGGAGCGCGACCCGCGCGTCGACGTCGCGACGACCGACGATCGCGGCCGTTTCGCGATCCCGAACCTGCCGCGCGAGCCCCTTCGGCTCGTTGCGCGCGGTTCGTTGGCGACGATCGGAAGCGACCTCCCCGTTGCCGAGTCGCTTTGGGCTGGCGAGAGCGAGCTCACCTTCAAGCTGGACGTGCGGGCGGAACTTGGACCGGGCGCGCTCGTCGTTGGCGTCTCGGGCGCCGTCGGTTTCCCCTGCGCCGCGATGCGCGCGTTCGTCGTGCGCGAAGATTGCGGCGGGATCGTGCGCGGGAGCATCGACTGGAGCTTTCCGCAGGCGTCCGACGCGCTCGCGCCGCTCCTGCAGGAGCTCACGTTCCGCGGCCTCGAGCCCGGCTCCTACTCGCTCGTCGTCCAGTCCGCGGGTCGCGAGCCGCTGGTCCTCGAGGGCCTGCAGGTTGCCTCGCGGGTAGTCGCCGCGCTGCCGACGCTCTCCGTGAACGCCCCTGCGCGCCTGAAGCTCCCGCTCGGCTACGTCGACCCCGACTTTCCCGTTTCGTTCGAGCTCGTTCATCGCGGCCCGTCCGTCGAGCTGCACCTGATCGCGACGGATCTTCCAAGCGCCTGCGGCTTCCTGCGCCCCGGCGATTACAGGGTCGTGCGCACACTCGGCTTCGACTGCAGCGCCGAATGGCTGCGCGCCGAAGCGGGCGTCGTGACCGAGCTCGAGTGAGCGCGAGAGGCGGCCGGGAGGCAAACTGGCGCGCATGAGTCGATTCGAACAGCGGGTGGGTCTTGTGACCGGAGCGGCGTCGGGAATTGGCGCGGCGGTTTCGCGGGCGCTGGTGAGCGAAGGGGCGCGCGTGGTGCTCGCGGATGTCGATCGGGCGGGTGCGGAGCGGCTCGCGCGCGAGCTGGGGCAGGGCGCG
>JABWBL010000376.1 GCA_013360535.1 Planctomycetaceae bacterium | reverse complement strand
GCGGACGCGCTGCTCGGCGCGGTCTGCATCCTCGAAGGCCGCTCGCTGTTCGTGAAGATGACCGGCCCGGCCGCCGCCGTCGACGGCCAGAAGTCCGCGTTCACCGAGTTCTGCCGCTCCCTCCGCCCGGTGCAATGACCATGCGCTTCATCGAGAAATTCGTCGACGGACTGTCGTCCATCTGGCTGAGCTGCGTCCTGCTGCTCCTGCTCGGGCTCCTCACGTGGCTCGGCACGCTGGAGCAGGTCCACACGGGCCTGTTCGAGGTGCAGCGCAAGTACTTCGACAGCATCTTCCTGATCCACCGGGCCGGCCCGCTCGCGATCCCGCTGCCCGGCGCGGCGCTCGTGATGGGCGTGCTGTTCGTCAACCTGCTGCTCGGCGGCATCCTGCGCATGCGCAAGGACGCGTCGACCTGGGGCATCCTCGTCACGCACGTCGGCATCCTGATGCTGATCGTCGCGGGCTACGTCAAGTTCGCCTTCGCCGAAGACGGGCACGTCACGCTGTACGAGGGCCAGCGCTCGAACACGTTCGAGAGCTACCACCACTGGGAAGTGGCGGTCAGCGAGCCGCTGCCGTCGGGCGAGCTGCGCGAGGTCGTGTCGAAGCAGGAGTTCTTCGAGAACGCCGTCCCCGGCGCCGAGGCGCGGCTCTCCTCGGGCGAGCTGCCGTTCGACATCGAGGTCACGCGCTTTGTCCCCAACTGCCGCGTGCTGCCCAAGGGCCCGATGGTCTCGCCGGCGGTGCCGGTGGTCGAGGGCTTCTTCCTCGACGAGCAGCCCAAGGAAGCGCAGAACGAGTCCAACATCGCCGGCGCGTACATCGCGCTCGTCGAGCGCTCGAGCGGCGCGCGCAAGGAAGCGCTGCTGTGGGGCGCGTCGCGCGACCCGTGGACGGTCGAGATCGGCGGGCGCAAGTTCGGGATCGAGCTGCGCCGCGAGCAGTGGGTGATGCCGTTCACCGTCGCGCTCGAGGACTTCGAGAAGGAAGACCACCCGCGCATGATGATGCCCAAGTCGTTCTCGAGCGACGTGGTCGTCACCGAAGGCGGCGCGACGCGGCAGGTGAAGATCTCGATGAACGAGCCGCTGCGCCAGAAGGGCCTCGTGCTCTACCAGGCCTCCTGGGGCCCGTCGAACGCCCGTCCCGGCGATCCGCTGTTCTCCACGCTCGCCGTCGTGCGCAACCCCGCCGACCAGTACCCGCTCTACTCGTGCATCGTGATCGCGATCGGCCTCGTGCTGCACTTCGGGCGCAAGCTCTTCAAGCACATCCGTGCCGAGGCGCTCCGCAACGCGTCGACCACCGGCCAAGCCCAGCAGGCGTCATGAAGAACCTGATCCGCAACTTCGCCCTCGTCCTGTCCCTCGCGTTCGTCGCGCCCTTCGTCTCGGCGGCCCCGGCCGCGGGACTGCAGCAAGATGCCGCGGCCCACGACCACGCCGCTCACGGGGCGGCGCTGCCGCGGCGCACGCAGCCGTACTCCGAGCGCGTGCTCGAGCTCGCCTCGGGCCTGCCGCTGCAGGATGGCGGGCGCATCAAGCCGCTGTCGACCTACGCGAGCTTCATGCTGCTGCGCTTCAACGGCATGCGCACGGTCAAGCTGGCGGACGACCGCAAGCTCAAGCCGATCGAGTGGCTGCTCGACGTGCTCTTCTACCCCGAGCAGGCCGAGGAATACCCGGTCTTCGTGCTCGCCGACGTGCAGACGGCCGAGGCGATCGGCGTGCAGGTCTTCGAGAAGAAGAAGCGCGACCGCTACTCGATGAAGGAGCTGCGGCCGCACGTCGACAAGCTCTTCGAGCTGGCGACGCAGTACAGCCGCATCGAGGACAAGAACCGCCGGCCGATCGAGCAGGCGATCTTCGACCTCGCGATCAACGTGCGCGACTACCGCTCGCTCGAGCGCCACTTCGACCACGCGCGCCACGACTTCGACACCAGCGCCACGCCCGACCTGCGCCGCATCTTCGGCGCCGACACGGCGACGGCGAGCCAGGTGACGGCCAAGGTGCCCGAGGTGATGGACCTGCGCGAGCTGCTCGCTCGCAACCCTGAGCGCGCCGAGGACCTGAAGGCGGCGACGATGCTGCTGCAGGTGGCCGCCGAGCTGATCGACGGCACCGACGACCTCGCCCTGATCCCCTCGCTCAAGAGCGTCGAGCAGGAACCGGCGTGGCACGCGCCGATCGACCTGCTGCAGACCTCCTTCGAGGCCGGGCCGGTCGAGAAGCCCTACCTCGAGCTGCTCGCGAGCTTCGAGGACGTCGCGCGCGCGGCGGGCGATCCGGCGGCCTTCGAGGCGAAGCTGGCGACCCTGCACGAGCGCGTCGTCGCGCAGGCGAGCGCCCGCGGCGAGTACGAGAAGGTTCCGCTCGAGATCAGCTACTACAAGGCGAACCTGATCCAGAACTCGCTCGTGCTCTTCATCCTCGGCTTCCTGCTGGTCGCCGGGCTGTGGCTCTTCCCGCGCGTGAAGGCGCTGTACTGGGGCGCGAACCTCGCGGTGTTCATCGCGATGGCGCTGCTCACGGGCGCGATCGTGGTGCGCTGCCTGATCCGCGAGCGTCCGCCGGTCAGCACGCTGTACGAGACGATCCTGTTCGTCACCGCGACGGGTGCGTTGTTCGCGCTGGTCGCGGAGTGGATCGGTCGCCACCGCCTGGCGCTCTCCAGCGCGGCGATCCTCGGCGTGATCGGCCTGTTCATCGCGAACGGCTACGAGACGCTCGACAAGAAGGACACGATGCCGCAGCTCGTGGCCGTGCTCGACACGAACTTCTGGCTGGCGACGCACGTGACCGCGATCACGATCGGCTACTCGGCCGGCATCCTCGCCGCGCTGGTGTCGAGCGTGTACCTCGTCGCGCGTGTCCTCGGCATCAAGCGCCAGGACAAGGAGTTCTCGAAGAACCTGACGCGCATGACCTACGGGACGCTGGCCTTCGGCCTGATCTTCTCGGTGGTCGGCACGATCCTCGGCGGCATCTGGGCCAACGAGAGCTGGGGCCGCTTCTGGGGCTGGGACCCCAAGGAGAACGGCGCACTGCTGATCTGCCTCGCGCAGATCCTGATGCTGCACCTGCGCATGGGCGGCTACGTGCGCGAGTTCGGGCTGCACATGCTGAGCGCCTTCGGCGGCACGGTGGTCGCGTTCTCGTGGTTCGGCGTCAACCTGCTCGGCGTCGGCCTGCACAGCTACGGCTTCACGAGCGGCATCAGCAACGCCCTGTGGACCTACTACTACATCCAGTGGGGCCTGATGACCGTCGCGCTGGTGCACTACGTGATCGTGCGCTCGCGCGAGGCCGCGGTGCGCGAGGCACTCGCAGCCGCCGGCAAGACTCCCGGCGCGAGCCAACAGGGAACATGAGCGCGAACGACTAGCCCCCCCGATCCGACGGAGCCGCCATGAAGCACCAACTGGCCAAGTCCCCCAAGCTCCGCGGAACCAGGCTGGTGCTCCTGTGTCTGACGCTTACGGCATGTGCCACGAGTCCCGCCGAAGACGCGGTGTTCGTGCACGAGAACCTCGACCTCGCGAACTACACGCGCGTCGCGGTGCTCCCGCTGGAGAACCTGACCGGCGATCGCTTCGCGGGCGAGCGCGTGCGCGAGCTGCTCTCGGTCGAGCTCGCGGCGCAGGGGCCGTTCGACGTCGTCGAACCCGGTGAGGTCAACCGCGTGCTGCGCCAGCAAGGGCTCGGCGACGCGGCGGCGATCGGTCCCGAGCAGACGGCGGCGCTCGGTGCCGCGCTCAAGGCGCAGGCCTTGTTCGTCGGAACGGTGATGGACTTCGAGGAGCGACGCACGGGCTCGATCAGCCTGCCCGAGGTCGCGCTCTCGCTGCGCATGCTGGATGCCGAGACGGGCATCCAGGTCTGGGCGGTTACGGGCGCACGCTCGTCCGCGAAGTGGTCGACGCGCCTGTTCGGCGTCGGCGAGGAGACCCAGACGGACGCGGTGCTCCGCGTCGTGCGAAAGGCATTGCGCACTCTCGAGTGAGCCTGCGATGGATGCCCGGACGATCTGCGCACTGCTGCTCATCTCGAGCGGCGCGGGCCGCGCCCCAGACACGGCGCGTCCCGACACCCCGCCGGAACACGGTTCCGCGCGGTATGCGCTGCTTCCGTTGCGCAACCTGAGCGACGACGCGCAGGCGCCCGAGGCGCTGTTCGCGCGGGTGCGCGGCGAGC
>JABWBL010000375.1 GCA_013360535.1 Planctomycetaceae bacterium | reverse complement strand
CGAGCGCGATCATCGGGGCCAGCGCCGCCATGGCGTCGGCGTCGAAGAGCGTGAGCAGGGATTGCGGATTCATCGCGCGGCGACTCCTTCAGCGCCGGACTGCGTGGCCGGGACCGACGCGCCGGCCGGGCTCGGGAGGTCGAGCTCGAGGCTCGCGGTGGCGTTGCGCTGGCGCGCCTCGAGGATGCGCTGCTGCACCAGGGCGAGGCTCGGCTCCGCCTTGGAGGTGAAGTCGCCCGGTCGCAGGCCGAGCCAGACCGCGAGCACGACGAGCGGGAGCATCAGGACGATCTCGCGCGCGTTGATGTCGGTCAGGTGCTGGTTCTCGGGCTTCGTGCAGGCTCCGAAGAGCATCTTGCGCGTCGCCATCAGCATGTACACGGCGCCGAAGATCACGCCCGTGAGGCCGATCACCGACCACAGCGGATTCGCCTGGAAGGCGCCGAGCAGCACGAGGTACTCGCCGACGAAGCCGTTGAGGCCCGGCAGGCCGACGCTCGACAGCACGGTGAACACCCAGAACACCGCGAACACCGGCATCACCGTCGCGACGCCGCCGAAGGCATCGAGCGCGCGCGAGTGGCGGCGCTCGTAGATCATGCCGACGAGCAGGAACAGCAGGCCGGTCGAGATGCCGTGGTTGACCATCTGCAGCATGCCGCCGCTGAGGCCGGCCGGCGTCAGCGCGAACAGGCCGAGCACGACGTAGCCCAGGTGGCTCACCGACGAGCACGCGATCAGGCGCTTCAGGTCGGTCTGCGCCCACGCGAGCAGCGCTCCGTACAGGATGCCGATGGCCCCGAGCGCCATCATCCACGGGCTCGCCGCGACGGCCGCACCGGGCAGCATGTGGATGCAGAAGCGCAGCAGCCCGTACGTGCCCATCTTGAGCAGCACGCCCGCGAGCACCACCGAGCCCGAGGTCGGCGCCTCGGTGTGCGCATCGGGCAGCCACGTGTGGAACGGCAGGATCGGCACCTTGATGCCGAAGGCCAGCGCGAAGGCGCCGAAGTACCACAGCTGGCGCTCGACCGGCAGGCGGCAGAGCAGGTTGATCAGGTCGTAGACGTTGCTCGTGCCGTGCTGGTAGAGGATCGCGATGATCGCGAGCATCATCACGAGCGAGCCCGCGAGCGTGTAGAGGAAGAACTTGACCGTCGCGTACAGGCGCCGCTCGCCGCCCCAGATGCCGACCAGGAAATACAGCGGGATCAGGCTGATTTCCCAGAAGAAGTAGAACAGCACCAGGTCGAGCGCGAGGAAGGTGCCGAGCATGCCCGTCTGCATGACGAGCATCCACACCATGAACTCCTTGACGCGCTTCCCGACATGTCCCCAGGTCGAGAGGATCACGACCGGCATCAGCACGGCCGTGAGCGCGACCATGAGCAGCGACAGGCCGTCGAGCCCGAGCCGGAAGTACACCAAGGTCGGCGCCGCGTAGGCGGACGGCAGCGAGAACCACGGGACCTCGAAGATGTACTTCGTCGGATCGCCGCCGGCCTCGTAGCCCCAGTAGAGCCTGACGCCGAGCACGGCGACGGCGAGCGTCGTCACGAGCGCGATGCCCCGCTGCACGCCTTCCGCCGCGCGCGGCGTGAGGAGGATGACGAGGGCCCCGACGAGCGGGAGGAAGGTGAGGAGAAGGAGTTCCATCGTTGTGTGCTCGACTAGCTCCACATCCACACGAGGGACAGCACGACGGCACCGGCGCCCATCCAGAGCGCGTAGCCGGCGAGGCTGCCCGTGACCGAGCGGCGAGTCCACTGCGCGACGTCGCG
This sequence comes from Planctomycetaceae bacterium, assembly GCA_013360535.1. GTDB lineage: Bacteria > Planctomycetota > UBA1135 > UBA1135 > F1-120-MAGs118. Next base: position 2,435 of record JABWBL010000375.1, on the reverse strand, counting down.
CGCGCTGGCGCCGACGCCGTTGACGGTGCCATCGATCGCGAACTGGTCGACGACGACGGCGACGACGAAGCTCACCATGCGCAGCGGGAGCAGGATCACGCGCTGGTAGGTCGAGTCGATCGTCCACGCGTCCGACAGCCAGGCCGCGAGCGCCGGGCGACGGCTGGTGAGCACCTCGTCCTGCGCCGTGCCGCGCTTGTGCGCGTGGAAACCGGTGTGCGCGAAGGCGAGCGCGATCGCGGCGCCGACCCCGAGCAGGATCCACTCGAGCGTGTGGCTCAGGTGGTGTTCACCGGCGCGCTCCGCGAGGATGCGCGTGCCGTCGCGCGTGACGGGCTCGAGCCACTCCGCGAGCAGGTGCGGTGCGTGCAGCACCGGCGGGAGGCCGAGCGCCCCGCCGACGACCGACAGCACCGCGAGCACCATCAGCGGCACGGTCATCACGGCCGGGCTCTCGTGCGGATGCACGTGGTGGTGGTCGAAACGCTCCTCGCCGAAGAACGTCAGCGCGACCATGCGCCACGTGTAGTAGGCCGTGAGCGCCGCGGTCAGCACGCCGACGATCCACAGGCCCCAATACAGGCCGCCGCTCGCGAAGGCGTGCGCGAGGATCTCGTCCTTCGAGAAGAAGCCCGACATCAGCGGCAGGCCCGACAACGCGGCGGAACCCGCGAGGAACGTCACGAACGTCTGCGGCATGTGCTTGCGCAGGCCGCCCATCTTGTGCATGTCCTGTTCCTCGTGCATGCCGTGGATCACCGATCCCGCACCGAGGAACAGCAGCGCCTTGAAGAACGCGTGCGTCACGAGGTGGAACACGGCCGCCGCCCACGCGCCCGTTCCGAGCGCGAGGAACATGTAGCCGAGCTGGCTGACGGTCGAGTAGGCGAGCACCTTCTTGATGTCGCGCTGCACGAGCGCCGTCGAGCCGCCGATCAGGGCCGTCAGCGCGCCGACGACGCCGATCACCGGGAGCACCCAGCCCGCGGACGCGAACAGCGGATTGAGGCGCACGATCAGGTAGATGCCGCTCGTGACCATCGTCGCCGCGTGGATCAGCGCGCTGACGGGCGTCGGGCCGGCCATCGCGTCGGGCAGCCACGTGAAGAGCGGGAACTGCGCCGACTTGCCGCACGCTCCGCCGAACAGGAACAGCGCCGCGAGCGAGACCTGCAGCTGCACGTCGGGCTCGAGCTCGACCGGGCCGCGGCCGATCGCGCCGGCGATCAGGCTCATGTCGAGCGTGCCGAACAGGCGCACCAGCAGGAACGAGCCGATCAGGAAGCACGCGTCACCGACGCGGTTCATGACGAAGGCCTTCTGCGCGGCCTCCGCCGGCCAGCCCTTCTCGTACCAGAAGCCGATCAGGAGGAACGAGCACAGGCCGACGCCCTCCCAGCCGATGAACACGCCGAGCAGCGAGCTCGACAGCACGAGCATCAGCATCGCGAACACGAACAGGTTCAGGTACGCGAAGAACTTCCCGTAGCCCGGGTCGCCCTTCATGTAGCCCGCCGCGTACACGTGGATCAGGAAGCCGACGCCGGTGACGACCAGCGTCATCGTCGACGACAGCGGGTCGAGCACGAGCGAGAGGTCGACGGCGAACTCCCCGCGCGCGGGGTAGTTGACCGAGATCCAGTGGTGCACGGTGCTGGCGAGGTGCCGCGCGCTGGGCGCGAGCTCCTGCAGCGCGAAGAAGCCCTTGACCGACAGGCCGAAGGCCGCCGCCATCGCCGCGCAGGCGATCCAGGGGGCCAGCGTGCCGGGTGCGGCGGCGGAAGGGTCGTTCTTCCGCGCGCGCAGGGTGGCAAGGTGCAGGGCTCCGGCGATCGCGCTGCCGATCAGGGGCAGCAGCGGGATCCACCAGAGCCACGCGTGGGACTCGTGGCTCTGCATTCGACTAACCCTTCATCTCCGCCGCGGCGTCGGTCTCGGCGGATTGCTTCAGACGGTAGAGCGCGATGATCAGCGCGAGGCCGACCGCGGCTTCCGCCGCGGCGACCGTGATCACGAAGATGGCGAACACCGGACCCTGCAGGGCGGGGTGGTCGGCCGTCGAGTGCTGGCGGCTCGCCGCGAGGAACGCGAGGTTGGCGGCGTTGAGCATCAGCTCGACGCACATCAGCACCACGATCACGTTGCGCCGCACGAGGAAGCCGAGCACGCCGAGCGCAAACAGCCCGGCGGACAGGTAGAGGAGGTGCTCGCTGGGGACGTTCACGGGCGCTTGTCTCCCTTCGCGGGCTCGTCGCCGCCGCGCTGGCGCTTGGCGAGCACGATCACGCCGACCATCGTCACGAGCAGCAGCAGGCTCGTCGCCTGGAACGGCAGGCTGTAGCGCCCGAACAGCTCGAGCGCGAGGCCTTCCATCGAGTCGATCGCGGGTGCGCTCGCGTCGCGCGCGGGCGCCGCGTTGAACGTCGCGCGCTGCG
>JABWBL010000374.1 GCA_013360535.1 Planctomycetaceae bacterium | reverse complement strand
GGGCTCTCGTTCGCGTGCCACCAGTCGGGGCTCGCCTTCGTGGTGCTGCCCGCGCTTGCGTGGGCCTTCGCGCCGCGTGCGTGGAGCGGCGTCGAGCTGCGCTCGCGCTTGCTGCAGGGTTTCGGCTGCGCCGCGGCGTTTGCGCTCGTCGCGTTCGTGAGCGGGCACCTCTACTACGTGCACGGACGGCCCGGCGGAGAGCAAGTCATCGGCGGCGGCACGCACGACAACGCGGTCGCGATCGGTGGCCAGTCGATCCGCACCGACTTCGAGTTCGACTCGATCCCGAGGCTCGTGACGGCGCTCTTCGGTTACGACCCGGCGCTCGTCTTGCTCGGAATTCTCGGGGTTTTCGTGGTCTGGAAGCAGCGCCCGCTGCGCGCCTGCGTCGTCGCCTGCGCGGTCGTGGCGGCGGCGGCGCTCGTCAATCCGAGCGACCACGTCAGGTACCTGCTGCCCGCCTGCATGCTGCTCGCGTTGCCTGCCGGAGCGCTGGTCGAACGGTTGTGGCTGCAGCGCAACTTGCGGTCGCTCGTCGTCGCGCTGCTCGCGCTGCCGCTCGTGCAGGCCGTGCGTTTCGATCTGGTGCTGCGACGCCTCGACACGCGCGCGGAGTGCGAGATCACGCTCGCGACGCTGCCCGCGGGTTCCGTCGTCGCGATCGACCACTACGGACCGCAGGTCGACCTGAGCGAGCCCGCGCTCGCGCGCCTCGCGACGCTGCGCACGCTGTATGCGCGCGAGGAGCTGCGCCGCGCTTATTTCGAGGCCAAGGTCCCGCCGCCGACGGGCCCCGGCGTCGACGCGATCCAGTGCGAGGACCTGTTCGGCATCGAGCCGAAGACGCTCGAATATTCGGTGAGCGCGAACGAGACGGTGCGCGCACTCGGGGCGACGCCGAAGGACGTGCTCGCGAAGCTCGGCGTCACGCACCTCCTGCTCGTCGAGCGCCGTCCGGGACACGAGGCGCGCCCGCTCGCGCCGCTCGTCGCCGGCCGCGAGCCGTTGAGCGTCGTCGATCCCTCCGCGGAGGCCGACGACCCCTGCAGCGAGGCCTTTTTGCCGACGGAAATGGACTTCCCGCTGACCGGCCTGTGGCAGGTCGCGCGCCCCGGCCCGCGGCTCGAGCTGTACGAATTGCAACGATGAGCGACCGAGCGCCTGCACGAATCGTCGCGAGCGACTAGGCTGTTTCACTCGACTGCGTCCGGCCTTCGGCCCCCCCCTCGGATTTGTAGATGTTCCAACGAATGCCCCCGATGCTCCACCGCCTTGCCGCGGCCCTCGCGCTCGCCACTTCCGTTTCGGCCGACTGCGTGACGGCGTGGCCCAACGGGGCGTTCGCCAACAACACGTGGGGGGCGAGCTACATCAACTCCAACCCCAGCTTCGCGTTTGAGCGCGAGGTCGCCGACGACTTCGACTTCACCGGGCGCATCACGCGCGTGGTCTTCGACGGATTCAACGGCGGGCCGACCGGCTCGGCCACTCCCGTCGACGGTGTCTGGGTCCGTTTCCACGAGTGGACCGCGGCAGGTCCGGGCGTTCTGCAGGCTGCGTACTTCGTGCCGGCGAACGACCCCAATCTGGGGCTCGAATCGCGTCCTTCGGCCGTCGAGGTCGGGCTCGCGACGCCGTTCTTCGCGACGGGCAAGCACTTCATCTCGGTGCAGGTGGACTTCACCGACTACGGCATCTGGGAACCGTGGCAGTCGAATTTCGGCGCGCCGCGGCTTTCGACGGGTTGGGTGCGCACCAACAACGGGACGTGGGGGCTCTACACGCCTCTGTTCCAGACCCAGCCCCTCTCGGCGGACGTTTCTTTCACGCTCTACACCGACGCCACGTCAATCTGCCCGGACTGGGCTCCAGTCACGGTTCCGTCACCGGGCACCGACAGCGGGTTGGTCGACCTCACTGCGCGCTCGGCGACCGACGTGTGGGCCGTCGGGAACAGCTCGACCTCGGTCGGTACCGCTCTCAACAGCTTTCCCTTTGCGATTCACTTCAACGGCAGCGGTTGGAATCTGGCCCAGCTTCCGCCGGCGCCCACGCTCGGCACCTCGGGTTCGCGCACCACGCTCGAGGCCATCGAGGCGATCGGCGCGAACGACGTGTGGGCTGCCGGTTCCCATCGCGTCGTCGTCAACGGAGGCTGGGTCGGACACCAGATCCGAGCGGACCATTTCGACGGGACCAGCTGGACCACGATGAACACTCCGCTGCCGCCCACCAGTGGCAGCGCCGGCTACTCGGGCTCGCGCATCACCGACATCCGAGGGTTTGCCTCCAATGACGTCTGGTTCGTTGGGGAGTGGGTCGGTCCGCACCCCGGGGTAGTTGGTCTGCAGCCCGCGCTCGCCATGCACTGGGACGGCGCGAGCTTCACGCTCGTTCCCACTCCCGAGGTGCTGCCCAACGGCGGCAACGGGTTGGAAGCGATCGACGGAGTCGCGTCCAACGACATCTGGGCGGTCGGTGGTTCCGGCGACGGCGACATGGCGAGCTACTCCTACATCCTGCACTGGAACGGTTCGAGTTGGACCCACGTGCCCGGACCGCTGGTCGGGTTTCAGCAGCGCCTGTACGCCGTCGAGGCCATCGCGGCGAACGACGTCTGGATCGCAGGTGAGGCCCTGGACGCGAACGGCTATCGGGGCGTCGTGCAGCATTGGGACGGGAGTTCATGGACAAACGTCGCCGGGGCACCTGCGAGCTTCAGCGCGAGCCTCCACGCGCGCTCGTCGACCGACCTCTGGCTCGGCCTGTGGCATTTTGATGGAGCGAGCTGGACCCGGGAGATCGTCGCGGGCTGCGACCCCTTCGCGACCGCCGGGGCGGTCGATGGCGCAGGCGGCAAGCTCTACTCCGTGGGTTCGATGCAACTGCCGGGACGGCAACCCTACGTGATCGAACGAGTGTCTTCCTGCGCGCCGGGGGCCTACTGCACCGGCGCCACGACCAGTGGCGGCTGCGCGCCGCGCATGTCGGCCGTCGGAACGCCGAGTGCGAGCGCCGCGAGCGGTTACACGCTGCGTATCACCGGGGCCGATGGCCAGCGCTCCGGCCTGATCTTCTACGGCACCAGCGGGCGACAGGCGCAGGTGTGGGCAGCGGGTAGCTCGAGCTTCCTGTGCGTGAAACCGCCTACTCAGCGCACGCCGCTGCAGTCCAGTGGAGGAACAAGCGGAGCGTGCGACGGAACGCTCGCGGTGGACTGGAGCGCGTTCCTCGCCTCGAACTCCACGGCACTCGGCCAGCCGCTGGTATCCGGAGAGGTGTTCCAGTCGCAAGGATGGCTGCGCGACCCGCTCGCGGCCAAGTCGACGGCGCTCTCCGATGCGCTCGAGTTCGTGCTCGTGCCGTGACGTCGCGATCTTTGCACAGCCACGGTCTGGCGGCGCTTGCGGCGGCGCTCGTCGTCGTTGCCTGTGATTCCGGCCGCGAGCCTTCCGCGTCGGCACCGCGCGCGGTCACGCTCGAACCGCAGGCGGCGTGGGAGGGTGAGCTCGAGCTCGGGCCGCAGGCGCGGCTCGATTTTCGTGTCGAGTGGCCGGCGGACACGGTGCGCGTGCGTGCGACGCTCGTGAGCGATGTCGTCGGCGTCGATCTGCACGCTTCGCCCGGCGAGCCGAGTGCGGAAGTGGAAGAGGCGTACCTGGTCGCTGACGACACCGAAGGACCGGCGACGATCGAGCTCGACCGGCTCGGGCCAGAGGCGCTCGCCGGAACGACGTGGAATCTCGTGGTGCACTGGCCGTTCGACGAGGCTGCGCGCAGCGGTGACCACAAGCTCGAGCGCGCGAAGGTGCGGCTCGAGCTCGAGTGCTTCCGGGCGCGTGTCGACGGCGTGCTGCAGCCGGGCAAGCCGATCGCGGGCGCGCTCGACGCCGCGAGCGGCGGCATCGCGAGTTTCTCGATCGTCGTGCCTGCTCAGGCGCGGGAGCTGCGCCTCGATCTCGCGGACGTCGAGAGCGATCTCGACCTGTACGCCCGCGCGGGCGGTCCGGTGCTCGCCTTCGACGACAGCGTCGCCTTCGCCGAGCACAACTGGGGTCGCGAGACGCTCGTGATCACGCGCGACTCGACGCCGCCGCTCGTGGCGGGAGAGTGGCGCGTCGACGTGCAGGACTCGCTCGGGCCGACGCGGCGCCTGCCGTTCACGCTCCACGCCTCGTTCGATGGCGTCGTGCCGCGCGAGCTGCTCGCGTTGCCCAGGCCCTGGC
>JABWBL010000007.1 GCA_013360535.1 Planctomycetaceae bacterium | reverse complement strand
GTGGCGCGGTCGGTCTCGGTGATGGGGTTGACCTCCAGTTCGGGCCACCACTTTGCCAGACAGTTCACGCGCACGATCCAGTGTTCGACGGACTCGTTCCACTCGGTGAGCTCGATGCGCCCGGCCATCACCTCGCGCGCGAGCAGGGCGGCGGCCTGCCCTTCCGGCGGCTCGTCGGCCGTCTGCTTCGACTCCAGCACAAGGTCGCGGAAGCGGCGCTCCTTGCGCGCGAGCACGCGACGCTGCGTCACGTCGTAGGTGACGCCACCGGCATCCTGGAAATCCTCCGGGAACAGCTCCTTCAACCACGCCTCCTCGATGGCGGTGTTGAGGTTGAGGATCGTGTTCACCTCGCCGCGGCTCTCGATCTCGGTGATCTCGGCGGCGACGAAGAGCGGGGCACCCTGGATGCAGCTCTCGCGGGCCAGCACGCCCTTGCGCCCGTGCACGAGCTCGCAACGCATTGTGCCCTGGTCGACGCGGCGCGCGAGATGGTCGCTGAAGCCCAGCAGCACGCACTTGCGCACGGCGACGCCGTCGATGCGCTTTTCGGCCGTGTCGAGTTTTTCGGCGGCGGCGATTTCGAGGAATTGTTCGAACAGCGGACCGACCTGCCGCACGGCCTGCGCGTGGATGCCGAGGCGGCGACAGGCATCCAGGTTGTAGTTGGCCTTGTCCGCGTAGCGCCACGCGCGCATGAGCAGGAAGAAATCGGACTCGCTCTCCGCGCCGAACAGGTCGTCGCGCGCCTCCTGCGTGCGCTTGTCGACGCCGCGGAGAAGGAAATTGCGCCCCTGCGTGAGCGCGGCCATCAGCGCGACAGAGCGCACGCACCCGTAGTCCTGCGCCGCGAGGCGGGCGCGCGAGGCGAACAGGCCGGACAACGTGCCGACACCGCCACAAACCAGCGCGCCGGCGAGCGGGAACAGGGAGGACCCGCGAGTTCGAGCTGCGCCCATGGAGGGGGAAGCCTACCGCCCAGCCCCGGCGCCTGTCGCCCGCCCGCCGCTCACGGGCGCCCCTGCTACGAGAACGGAACACGCCGAAACTTCCGATCGCCCGGCCCCACGCCGCCCTTGCGCTCCCGGGCCTTGGCACACAACTTGTCAGACCGCCCGGGGTGAACCCCAAGGATCCGACCCCGCCCATGCGACTCCTGCTCCCCGCCCTCGCGCTGTTCGCCCTCGCCCTCGGGTTCTCCTGTGCGAGCACCTCCGACGCGCCGCCGCACCTCGACCCGCTCCCGCGCCCGGCGGTCAGCGAGGCGAAGGCCGTCGACCTGCCCGGCCTGCACAACGTCGTCGCCTACACGGATTCGATGATGTCGGGTTCGCAGCCCGAGCACGGCGGCCTCGAGACCCTCGCGGCCATGGGGATCAAGACCATCATCTCGGTCGACGGCGCGCAGCCCGAGGTCGAGGCGGCGCAGCGCCTTGGAATGCGCTACGTGCACCTGCCGATCGGCTACGACGGCATCGACGACGCGCGCAAGCTCGAGCTCGCCCGCGTGGTGCGCGACCTGCCGGGCCCGATCTACGTGCACTGCCACCACGGCAAGCACCGCAGCGCCGGCGCGGCCGCGGCGATCGGCCTGTCCTTGGGAACGCTCGACACCACGACCGCCGCCGCGCGCATGAAGGTCTCGGGCACCGCTCCCGACTACAAGGGCCTGTGGGCCTGCGCGAGCGACACCAAGCCCGCCAGCCAGGCGCAGCTCGACGCCGCCTCGAGCGCCTTCCCCGCGCGCTGGAAGTCGACCGGCCTCGTGCAGCTCATGGTCGACATCGACTACGCGCTCGAGAACGTCAAGGCCGTCGAGAAGGCCCAGTGGGGCGTGCCGAAGGAGCACCCCGACCTCGTCCCGGCCGCGGAAGTCGGTCGCATCTCGCACTACCTGCGCGAGCTCGAGGACGACTCCGAAGTGAAGGCCAAGGGCGAGGACTTCCTCGAGGCCATGCGCGCCACGCGGGCCGCCGCCGACAAGCTCGAGAAGGCGTTCCTCGACCAAGCCGCTCCCGACGTGCTCGCCGCCGACATGAAGAAGCTCACGAGCTCCTGCAAGAGCTGCCACGTCAAGTTCCGCGACTAGAACGTTGCGCCTCCAACGAACGCGCGCGCCGGCCGGGGGAGCAGCCCTCGGTCGGCGCGCGACGTTGTACGGTCCGTGCAAGAGCCGCGCGCCTACGCAGAAAGTCGCGCGGGAATCCTGCGGAAGCGCTGCCTAGCTTGCGGACTCCCCCAGGAGCCCCCCATGCGCCAAGGACTCGTCTTCGACCTCCCCACCCGCCTCTTCCACGCCTGTTTCGCCGCGTTGTTCGTCGCGGCCTTCGCGCTCGCCAAGCTCGGCGAGGATCAGGCCTCGGTGTTCCGGCTGCACATGCTCGCGGGACTCGCGCTCGCCTTCACGACGGCACTGCGGATGGGCTGGGGGCTTCTCGGAACGAAGCACGCACGCTTCACGGGCTTCGCGCTCTCGCCCGCGGCGTTCGTGCGGTACTTCCGCGGTTTCCTGAGCGGTTCGAACGAGCGCTGGGCCGGTCACAACCCCGCTTCGAGCTGGGTGGCGCTCACCATGCTCGCGCTCGCGGGCGCGCTCGGCTTCACCGGCTGGCAGATGGCGAACGGCAACGGCGAGCAGTTCGAGGACGTGCACGAGCTGTGCGCCAACGCCTTCGCGATCCTCGCGCTCGCCCACGTCACCGGAGTCGTGCTGCACACCGTGCGGCACCACGACCCGATCGCGCTGTCGATGCTCCACGGCCGCAAGCGCGACGTCGCGGAGGCCGAGACGATCGCGAGCGCACGCCCGCTCGCGGGACTCGCGTTGCTCGCCGCGGTCGTTGGCTTCGCGGGGAGCCTCGCCACGACCTACGACTCGAACGCGGGCACGGTCTCGGTGCTCGGCACGACCGTGCACCTGGGCGAAGGCGAGGAGGAGGAGCACGGCGAAGGTCGCGGCCGCGGGGGGCGCGAGCACGACGAGGACGAGGACGAGGACGACGACTAGCGACGCTCGCCGGAAATCCCGGACAGGTTCCCCCGTGACCGCGGCGCGGGGGCAAGCTATCCCGAGTTGCGGCGACCCCCGGCGCTTCCTGCCGGCCGCGCCGCGCGTCGCATGCGCACGAAACTCCCGTTGGTCGTTCTCGCGGTCCTCGTGCTGGCCGGGGGGCTGCTGTGGACGTTTGGTGGCAACACCAGCGGCGCTGCGGCGGAGCTGGAGGATGGCGCGGCAACGCTGGAGAGCACGGCGAGCGCACGACCATCGGGCTCAGATGCCTCCGGAGCAGGCGACGAGGTTCACGACGATGCTTCGCGTGACGCCGTCGCGAGCGAGAGCGCCGAGCTGCTCGACTCGAACAGGTTGGCGCCGACGGGCATCGAGATCCGGCCCGTGGTGGGCGCCGAGCGGCGGAACGTCGAGGGTGTGGAGCTGTGGTGGATCGAGACGGAGGACTCGGAGACGCCGTGGAGCCTCGCGGAGTGCGAGAAGTGGCTCGACTCGGGCGTGCTCGAGGAGCGCATGACGGAACGCGCCGAGCGGATCGAGCGCGATGCGGAGGGCAGGTGGCGCTTGCCGAAGCCGGCGCAGATCGGTGCGGTCGTCGCGAGTGCCGAGGGCCTGTGGGCGTTCGCGGCGATCGCACGGACGTCCACGGATCCGACGTACGTCACGCTCGAGCGCGACCTCACGCTGACGGCGCGTGTCGTCGATCTCGCTGGAAAACCCGTGGAGGGCGTGCAGGTCGCGCTGCGGCAGGATTGTGGCGAGGACTGCACCATCGACCACGCCGTCGTCACGACGGATGCTGATGGAATCGCGCGCTTTCGCCATTACCGCGCGCTGATCGACGGCGACTGGGACTACAACGCGCGCTATGGCTTCTCGATCGCGGAGCCGCTCGCGACGCCCGTGCGCAAGGAGTTCGAGCTGACGGCACCGCCGGGCGAGCTCGTGACGCTCGAATTGCCGCCGACGGGCAGCGTGGTGCTGCGGTTCAGCGCGGAATCGAAGGTGGAACTCGCACGGCTCGAGCTGCGCGAGTCCGGAGACGAGGTCGATCCCGAGGGCGGCGAGCCGCGACGCTTCGATGGCGAGCGCGAAGTGCGCGAGGGCAGCGTGCGCTTTCCCTTCGTGGGGCTGGGTAACGACGTGATCCCGTTTGTGCTCGACGGCGAGCGCGTCCGTGTGCTCGAAAGTGCTCGCGCTGCAGGTCCCGCTCGCGCGGGTCAGGAAGTCACGCTGGAGCTCGAGACGCGAGCGAGTGGGGTCACCGTCACGGGCCGCGCTCTGGACGAAGCGGGTCAGCCGCAGGCGGGGATGCGCTGCCTCGTCTACCTCGACAGCCATGATCCGGACACGGACGACTTCGTCGACGGCATCTGGAGCCGCACCGACGCCCAGGGCCGCTTCGAGATCGCCTACGACCGCAGGGCCACAGGTCCATCGCAGGTCGAGTTCTTGCTCGCCGACGACGGATTGGAGGTGACCGGCAAGATCGAGCACAAGTTCGACTGGCCCGCCAACGCGCTCGAGCACGACGTCGGCGACCTCAGAGTTGCGCCGCTACCGATCCTGCTCGAGGGCCGCGTGGTCGACGGGCAGGGGCGGGCGGTGGCGGGCGCACGCATCACGACGTGGGTGCGCAGCGCGCAGGGCTCGGGAGGAATCCGACGCTCCCAGTGGACGCAGGAGGGCGACTCGCGGCTGCGCAGCGGTGCGGACGGGCGTTTCGTTCTTCGCTCCGCGGAGAAGTTCGACGAGTTCATGCTGGTCGCGCGGGCCGATGGCGCCTGCTCGTCGCCGACGCGTGCGCGCTCCGGCGAGCGCGACGTCACGCTCGTCGTCGACCACGACGGTGTCCTGCGCGGCCGGCTCGAGTTCGACGAGAACGTCTCGAGCGACCACCTCGACATCGAGGTCGAACCCGAGGCTCCCGAAGATCCGACTCGGCCCATGGAGCGCGATTTCTGGGCCTCGGTCGATCCCGACGGCAGGTTCGTCGTGCGCGGCGTTCGCGCTGGCCTGTACACCGTCCGTGTCCACCTCGCCGGCGTCGACCGCCCCGTGACGACCGTCAAGGGCGTGCGCGTCGAGGCGGGCAGCGAGCGTGTCGATCCGCGCCTCGACCCGCTCGACCTGCGCAAGCTCGGACGCTGGCGCAACGTGCGCGTGCTCGAGCCCGACGGCACGCCCGCGCGCGAGTGGACGACCAAGCGCGTCGACCCGCTCGATCCTGACGAGTTCGACTTCGACTGGGGCGGCGGCCCGTGGTTGCGCCTCTCCACCAACGAGCCCCCGCTGTGGATCGGCACCGAATCGAGCTTGATCGAACTAGTCGACCCGCTCACCGTCGGCGACACGGTCCGGCTTTCGCCCGCGCCGCGTGTACGCCTCGTCGTCTCGCCCGACTGTCGCTGGCCGACGGACGCCTCGCTCGAGGTCTCCGTGATGCCCGTCCATGGCGATGACCGTTTCGCCGAGTACGTCGACGACGTCTGGCAGGAACTGGAGCCCGGCCAGCCGCTCGAACGTCTCGTCCACGAGCTCGGCGCCCTCGAGGTGAAGATCTGGCTCTCCGCGCGCAACAACGCCGAACTGCCCTGCGAGATCGTGCGCGGCGGCGTGCTCGCCGCCACCGCGGGCGTGCACGTGCTCGAGATCCGCTGGACGCAGGAAGCGCTCGACAAGGCGCTCGCGGAAGCGCGCGAGTGACGCACGGTCGCCCGAGCTGACCTTCGTGTTGACATCGCGTGACGGCGCCTCAGAACCGGACTAGCCTTCAAGCCAACCGCGCGGCCCCTCCCACTCGCGCGCCGAGCCGAAGCCCCATGCGAACGACAACCAAGCTGCTCGCGCTCGCTGCCCTCGCCGTGCTGGGTGGGCTCTTCGCTTGGCGCGTGGATCAGTCGGAAGGTCAGGTTGCAGAAGCAACGGCATCCGAGGGGGCACAGCCGAACCGGGCGGCACTGCCAACTCCGGAAGGAACCTCGGACGGGTCCACCGACGACGCCACCCCACGTGTCGCTGTTGCGGTCGAGCCGACTCCCGCCGCGGATGCGGCGACGCGGCCAGCGGGCATCGAGATTCTCGCCGTCGTCGGCGCCGAACGACGGCTCGTCGAGAACGCGGAGCTGTGGTGGCTCGAGGGCTCCTTCGAGCGCGGTGAGTGGTACGACCCGACCTTCGAGCAGTGGCTCAAGGCCGGTGTGCTCGAGCAGCGAATGGTCGACACGGCCGTCCGGATCGCGAGCGACGCGGACGGCAAGTTGCGACTGCCCAAGCCCGCCCAGCAGGGTGCCGTGGTCGCAAGCGCGGAAGGCTTGTGGGCGATGGAAACGATCGCGAGGGACTCGACCGACCCGACGTTCGTCACGCTCGAGCGCGACATGACGCTGACCGCACGCGTGGTCGACTACGCGGGAGCTCCCGTGCAAGGCGTGCGCGTTGCGTTGCGGGAGGAACTTGGCGACGACGTGCATTTCGAACACGCCGTGACCGAAACCGATGCTGCGGGACTCGCAAGATTCCCCCACTACGGCAGGCTCCTCAGCGGCAGCGCGGGCTACATCGACCGCATCCATCTATCGATCGCTGAACCGCTGCTCGAACCTGTTCGCGTGGAGTTCGACCCAGTATCTCCGCCCGATGAAGCGGTGGTGCTGGTCCTGCCGCCGACTGGAAGTGTCGTGCTGCATCTCGGCGAGACGTCGACCGTGCGACACGCTCAGCTCGAGCTGCAGCGACGTGACCTTGCCGCTGGAGGTGAGCAGAGGCAGCAACGTGCTTTCGAGGGCCGGCGGGCCGCGGTGCACGGGGTCGTGCGTTTTCCCTTCGTCGGCCTGGGCGGCGACGTGGTGCCGCAAACGAGCCAAGGCAATCGGTCGCGCGTTCACGATTCAGCCCGAACGGCCGGTCCGGCGCGCCTCGGAGAGGAGGTGCGGATCGAGTTGGATCTGCCGAGGGTGTCGACCGAGGTCTCCGGGCGCGCGCTCGATGAAAGCGACGCACCGATCGCCAACTCGCCCTGTCGCGTTTTCTTCGAAAGCGGGGATCTCGAGTTCGCGCGCTTCGGCGAAACCGCGTTCAGCCAGACCGATGCCGACGGGCGCTTCGTGCTGAAGCTGGACCGCGGGGCGAAGGGCGCCTCGACACTGACGTTCGAGTGGCTCACCGATTGGCGTGTTCCCATTGGCGAAGGAGCCGTGTTCTTCGATTGGCCAGATGGAGCGGAACGCCACGAAGCAGGTGAGCTGCACGTGAAGCGCTTCCCCATCGTCGTCACAGGACAGGTCGTCGATCGGAATGGACGCGCGCTCGCCGGTGCCAAGATTTCCACTTGGATCGGTGTTCCGGAACGCGAGGCGGAACACAACGACTTCATCTTCCGCAGCTCAGCGCGCTGGGAGCACGAAAGAGACCTGCGGTCGCGCAGTGACCGCGAAGGGCGCTTCGTGGTCTACGGAGCGATTCCGTCGCGCGAGCTGATGCTGGTGGCAGAATCGGACGGAGCGAAATCGCCCCCAACTCTCGTGAAGCCCGGCGACCGGGACGTCCGGCTCGTCGCGAGCCACGATGGCGTGCTGCACGGTCGCGTCCTGTCCGACGAGAGCCTCCCCAGCGACCACATCAGCGTTTCGGTCGAATTCATGGACGCACGCGACGAAGCAGGTCCACCGGAAGGCGAACGGTCCGAGGGTGTCGACGCCGAAGGCCGTTTCGCGTTTCGTGGCGTACGCGCAGGCTCGTACGTCGTCACCGTCCATGTAGGCGCCCGCGAGCCTGCCGCGGTGCTCGAAGACGTTCGCGTAGAAGTCGGCAGCGGACGTGTTGACCCACGCCTCGATCCGCTCGACCTGCGCAAGCTCGGTCGCTGGCGCAGCGTTCGAGTGCTCGAACCCGACGGCAGTCCGTCGCGCGAGTGGGTCGTAGGATGGCCCGATCCGGACTCGCCTGGCGAGTTCGAAACCGACTGGCGCGACGGACCGCGCCTGCGTGTGGAGCAGGGCGACACGGGCCTGTGGCTCTGCACTTCGAAGAGCCTCATCGAACGCATCGATCCCGCCGCGCTCGGCGACACGGTCCAACTGACGGCGGCGCCGATGGTGCGTCTCGTGGTCTCGCCCGGTTGCCCTTGGCCCGAGGACGGATTCCTCTACGCGACCGTGCGCGGAGCGAACGATACCGCTGTCTTCGAGCAAGAACTCGATCAAGCCGAACTGGAGCTCGACCGAGACACGCCGTTCGAAGTGCTCGGCCGCCGCCTCGGTCCGTTGCACGTCGCGCTCAACCTCGAGGTCGATTTCCCCGCCGAGCTGCCCTGCGAGATCGTGCGCGGCGGCGTGCTCGCCGCCACCTCGGGCGTGCACGTGCTCGAGATCCGCTGGACGCAGGAAGCGCTCGACAAGGCGCTCGCGAAGGCGCGCGAGTGACGGCCGCTGGGCTCGGGCTTGCGCGGATCGTGCGGAGAACGGAAGGTGGTGCGAGCGGAACGGCGCGCGATGGCGATGCAAGCGAGTCACGTACGAGGGTTGGGTTTCGTCGCGGCGCTCATGGTGTTTGGAGTCGGGGCGCTGTTCCTGATGCGCAACGGAGCGCACGAGATCGCCGAGCTCGCATCGACGGCGGATGCGCTCGAGCGTGAGCCCTTCGCCGGATCCGCAGCGGCGGCGCCGACAGAGGAGACGAACTTGACGGTGGCGAGCGACGAGGCGCGGCAGTCCGAGCGCGCGCTGGTCGCGAAGGAAGCGACGAGCGAGGCGCCAAACGTCGCGAACTCCGGACTCGAGCTCGTCGCCGTCACCGGCGTCGACCGCAAGCCCGTCGCGGAGGCGGAGCTCACGTGGATCCAGCTCGAGCAGGATCCGCTTCTCGGCGCGGAGGACTGGCTGACGGAGCGCATCCGCAAGGGCGAGCTCGATCGCTGGATGCAGGCGCGTGGCGTGCGGCTCGCGCCCGATGCGGAGGGCCGTCGTTTCGCGCCCGACGTCCAACGCGCGGCCTGCGTCGTCGCGCTCGCGCCCGGGTCGTGCGGAGCGCTGCTGCTGCGGCCTGCGGCGTCCGGCGTGCACGAAATCCAGCTCGAGCCCGACTCGCGGCAGTCGGTGAAGGTCGTCGACGCGACGGGCGCGGCGGTTGAAGGCGTGGGCGTCGCCTTGCATCAGGCGGAAGAGATGCGCGGCTTCGCCTACTCGAGCGCGCTCACGGGTGTCGACGGCATCGCGAACCTGCGGAACTTGCGGCGCCTGCTGCGGGGCGACCGCGAATTCGAGTTGGAGCTCCTGCTCGCGGCCGAGGTGCCCACAGCAGTTCCCGTCGAGCTCGCCTACGATCCGTGGAACCCGCCGGCCGAGATTCCCGTGCTGCGCTTGCCCCCCACCGGCTCCGTCGAGGTCGAGATCGACATCAAGGGCCTGCCGCCGGGAACGGAACTGCAACTGCAAGCGCGGTCGGCGCTCGACCCCGATCCCAAACAGCGCTTTCGCGGCCCCACGCTGTCCGCCACCGTCGTCGACGGCCGCGCGCACTTCCCGCTCGTCGGCCTGGATCTCGAACTCGAGCTCCGACCGAGGTTCGAGGATGTGTTCCTGCTCTCGCCGCAACGCCGGGCAGGACCGACGCGCGAGGGGGAACGGGTCGAGCTGCAGATCGGCGGCTCGATCTTCGCGCGGCGCGCGCGGGGGCGACTCGTCGACGATCTCGATCGGCCGTTCGCTGACGTCTCGATGTACTGGACACTCGAGTATCCGCCGGATGCGGCGCCAGCGCAGCAATGGTTGCGCACCCGGACGAATGCCGACGGAAGGTTCGAGATGACGCTCGTCGGCGAGCCCGTCGAGGTCGCGCTGAAGAACGTGAAGATCGAGCCCGCAGGCGGCCGCTCGGGCGCGTACATCGCCACCGCTCTCGCGTGGGCCGCGGAAGCGGACACGGACTTCGGGGACGTCGTGCTCCCGCTCCATCCGCTGGTCGCCTCGGGCACGGTCGTCGATCGACACGGACAGCCGATCGCCGGCGCCGAGGTGCAAGGGTTCGTGGCCGGTTCCGAAGTGGACCGTCGCCCCGACGTCGCGCAGCGGCTCACGCATCAGATGCTGTCGGCAAATTCGGACGAGCTCGGGCGCTTCGAGATTCGCTCCGACAGCCCCTCGACGCAGTTCCAGCTGAGCGCAGGCCACGAGAATGCCCGCAGTGCGCAGCAGCTGCTGCAGCGCGGCACCGAGGGTGTCGTCCTCACGATCCACGAGGACGCGAGCCTGCGCGGCCAGTTGCTCCCCGACGAGACACTCGGCGTCACCGAGCTCGAGGTCGAGTTGCGGCGTCCGCGGTTGACTCCGGGTCAGCGGCCCTTGGGCTTCGTTCAGCTCACGACGAAGCCCGACGCAGAGGGCCACTTCCGCTTTCAGCGGCTCACCGAAGGCACGTACGAGCTGCGCGTGCGGGCAACGGGGCTCCAGCGGGAGCTCGTGAGACTGAAGGACATCCGCGTCGAAGCTGGCCGCGAGACGACCGACCCGCGCCTCTCCCCACTCGACCTGCGCGAGTTCGGCCCGTGGCGTCTGCTGACCGTGCTCACGCCGGACGGCACCATCGCCAAGCGTGTGTACGTCTGCAGGGTCGAGGGCGACGAGGCGACGACGCACTACGCCCGACCGAGTATCGGCCGGCACGTGCGCTACTCGCTGCACGAGCCCCCGTTCTGGCTCTCGGTCGAGAACGCGCGCCTCGAACGGCTTGATCCAGCGCTCGGCCTGACGACGGTGCAGCTTCGCCCCGCGCAGGAGCTGCAAGTGAGCGTGCATCCCGACTCGCCGTGGCCCGACGGCTGCGTCGTGCGGGTCTGTTTCGCCGCCGCCGGAGAGCCCGAGGCCGTGCGGATGTCCAGCTTCGACGAGGCCGAGCTCTTCTCCAAGGCCGCCGTCACCGCGGTGGTACGCCGCCTCGGCCAACTCCACGTCACGGCGTGGCTCGAATCGAGCCACAACGTCGAATTCCCCGTCGAGGTCACGCTCGGCGGCGTCGTGCACGATCGCGCGGGGCCTCAGCGGCTCGAAGTCCGCTGGACGCGCGAGGCTCTCGACCGCGCGCTCGAGCAAGCGAAGCGCTGAACCCCGCGACCGGCCTCGATTGGCGTCACATCGATCTGGGTCAGGGCTGCACGACGAAAATGGATCGCGCTGGTGCGCGCCACGCCCCTTTCCTCCGCAGTCAGTGGAGCGAGACCTTGCGCGACGGCGAGCTTGGACCGAAGGTGGCGCCTTCGCGACCATGGTGCTCGATTCGAAAAGGCTCCGGACGATCGGCTTCCTCGCGGCGCTCGTCGTGTTCGCGCTGGGAGTCGCGCTGCTGCTGCGCCGTGACGCAGGCGAGGGTGCGGAGTTCGCAAGCGGGGCCAGCGCGCCCGAAGAGGCAACGGCCTCGCCGGGGACGGGCCTCACGAACGAGGAAACGACGGAGCCGAATTCAGCGCGCGCTGAGCTCGACGCTGACGAAACGAAGCTGAACGGCGCGACGGAAACGCCGCCGGAGCCCGGCATCGAGCTCCTTGCCGTCGTCGGCGTGCATCGGCGGCGTGTGGCGCCGGTCGAGATGTGGTGGTGGGAGCCGAAGGATCCGGAGAACTGGCAGGAGCTCGGGCAGCTCGAGCGCTGGTTGCAGTCCGGCGAAGTCGACGCCCGGCTCGCGGAGCTCGCGCGCAAGCTCGAGCCCGATGAATCCGGCGCCTTCCACGCGCCGACGCCCGACGCCACGGGCTGCGTCGCAGCGCGAGCCGACGGTCTTTGGGGCTGGACGCGCGTGCAACGTTCGAGTCCCGATCCGACGTACATCCAGCTCGAAAACGACGAGACGCTGCGCGTGCGCGTGCTCGACGTTACCGGCGCCGCCGCTCCCGGCGTGCGCGTGGCACTGCGGCAACGCTGGGCGCTCTCCGGCGACGAGGAGTTCGGCGACACGGAAGACCTCGAGTACTCCGTGGAGTGTGCGCTCCTGCTCACCGACGCGGACGGCACGGCGCTCGTGCCTCACTATCGCTCCCTGATGAAGGAGCATTGGGACTTCGACGCGCGCAGCATCCTCTCGGTCGCCGAGCCCTTCGCGGAGCCGATCGAATTCGAGATCGACCCGACTCTGCCGCCGCGTGACGTCGTGGAGTTCCAGCTTCCGCCTTCGGGCAGTGTCGTACTGGAAGTCTCGGGCCACACACGCGGTGGGCTGTTCTCGCTGCGCACGCGCGACGCCGCCACCTCGACTCGGGCAGACGCAAGCGACAGGAGCGAGGGCTTCCTCCGAGCGGCGGGCGAAGGTGTCGTCCGCTTTCCTTGGGTGGGGCTCGGAATGTGGCTGACGCCGACGAGCCGCGTCGCGGGCGAAGCTCGCACGCACGACGAGAGTTCCGCGCCGGGCCCGGCCCGCGCGGGCGAGGAACGAAGGCTCCGCATCGATCTCGCGGAGCGCGAGGAGCGCGGCCTGCGCCTGAGCGGCACGCTGGTCGGCCCCGCGATCCGCTCGATCGGCATGACGCGCGTCGATGTCGCGTTGGAAGCCGAGGCTCCTGACGGTGGTCCGTGGAAGCACTTCTCGCGCGTGGCCGTGGCGCCGGACGGCCGCTTCCAGCTGGCGCTGCCGCAGGAAGTGCGCGGCCGGGCGAGTCTCGAGTTCACCGTGCGCGGGCCCCGCGACGAGCGCGTGGGCGTCGCGACAGCGAACGTGATCGGTCAGCCGGGAGCGTCCGAGCTCGAGATCGGCGAGGTGTTCCTCGACACGCTGCCGCTGCTCGTCTCCGGGCGTGTCGTCGACGCGCGCGGCCGACGTGCAGTCGGTGCGGACGTCACCGCCTGGGGCCGACGCGCGGACGGCGGCAACGGCTGGAACGGCGGCTGGGAGCGCTCCGCTCACCTGCGAACTTTCACCGGATTCTCTGGGGATTTCGAGGTGCGCGGCAGCGGCGACTGGACCGCGCTCGGCCTCGCGGCGTGGACGACGGATGGCGCGAGCGAGTTCCAGATCGTCGAACTCGGCGCGACGGAGGTGATCCTGACGCTCGGTTCCGACGGCGGCATCGCGGGCTCGGTGCGGCCCGACTCCGGGCTCGCGCGCGAGTACCTGACCGTCAATGTGCGTCGCGAAGGGCCGAACGCCTCGCCCCACGGCTCCACGCCCTACCGCCGCAGCGAGATCGACTCCGACGGCGCCTTCGTGGTGCGCGGACTCGCTCCCGGCACCTACACGATCTCGATCGCCGCCGCAGGTACGCCCGAGGACGTCGCGACCGTGAGTGGCGTGCTCGTCGAAGCGGGCCGCATGACGCGAGATCCGCGCCTCGACGGACTGGACCTCGGCCACTGGAGCGAGCTGCGAGTGCTGGCTTCCGATGGAACGCTCGCCATCGATGCCAACGTGTACTTGATCGAGCGCGCGACGTCGCGCTGGACTCGCCAGCGACTTGGCGGCGGGAAACTCGTTTACGAGCACGGCACCGCCCCGCTGTGGGTCCTCGCGCGCCGCCACCTGCCCGCTTCGTTCGATCCTGCAAGTCGCGCAACGAGCCTGCAGCTCGAACGCGCGCCGTTGGTGCAGATCGTCGTCCCCGAGGACCTCGCGGCAGCGCTCTCCTCCGCCAACTTCCTGCTCACGTTCCACTCGACCGCTCTCCCACCCTCGGTCGCGCGGTTGCATCCCAACAACATCGAAGTTCGCGGCCCGCGCTCGGAGCCGTTCCAACTGCTGTTTCCCTCCCCGCTGTCGAGCACGCTGTTCGTGAGCCGCGACTCGACGGCGGAACTCCCCCACACGCTCTCCGGCAGCGTCTCGACCAGCTCGCACGCGGCCGTGCAGGTGCTCGAATTGCGCTGGAAACCGGAAGACCTGGCGCTGTCGCTCGAACGTTCGGAACGCTGAGCGGGCCGGACGCGCACCAGAGGCTCGCTCCACGATGAAATTCACTGCCAAGCGCGAGCTGGTCGAGCGCATCGAGCGCGAGCACGCAGCGTTCGTCGAGCTCCTGGCGACGATCCCGGCGCGGCGTCGGCGCGTGAGCGGAGTGTGGGGCGATGGCTGGACGGTCGCGGACCTACTCGCGCACCTCGCCGAGTGGCACCGCATGTTGTTGCGCTGGATCGAGGACGGTCGCGCGGGCCGTACTCCCCAGTTGCCCGCACCGGGGTTCACGTGGCGCGAGACTCCCGCGCTCAACCGCGAGATCCAGCGGCGTTTCGCGCGCCGTTCCACGGCGCTGCTCGAGGTCGAGTTCGAGGAGACGTACGCGCAGGTGCTCGAGCTCGTGCGCGGCCTGCGCGAGAACGAGCTCCTCGAGCCGGGCCACTTCGCATGGACGCGCAAGCTCCCGCTCTCGAGCTTCATCGCGCCGAACACCTGCTCGCACTACGCCGTCGCGCGCAAGATCCTCAAGCGCTGGCGACGCTCGACGACGACTCCCAAGCGCGCCTCGGTCCGGCGAACGCGCCCGACGTGAGCCCTCGAGTCGTCGCCGAGCTCGCTCGGCACCGGTTCAGGAGCAACAGCCGATGCGCACCTTGGGGCGCATCGCGGTGAATTCGGCGCTGACGACGTAGTCGGAGGCCTTGGAGCCTGGGGGGAGGACTTCGAGCAGTCGTTGGTAGAGCGGGTCGGTCGAGCTCTCCATGGCGTCGAGGTAGTCGGTCTTGAGGCGCACGCCGACGTCGGTCAGGCCGGCGGCGCGCATCCAGGCGAGAGATTCGTCGACGAGCGCGGCGCCGGCGACGCAACCGACGAGGGCTTCGACCATCGAGCGCGCGGCCTCGGGAAGCGGCTTGAGCAGCGCGATGTCGCTGACGGCGACGCGTCCGCCGGGGCGCAGGGCTCGCGCGATCTCGCGCCAGACCTGCGGCTTCTGCGGCGAGAGGTTGATCACGCAGTTGGAGATCACGACGTCGACGGAAGCGTCGGCGACGGGCAGGTGCTCGATCTCGCCGAGCCGGAACTCGACGTTGTCGAGGCCGGTGCGCTCGCGGTACTTGGCGGCGTTGGTGCGGGCGCGAGCGAGCATCTCGCCGGTCATGTCGACGCCGATCGCCCGGCCCGAAGCGCCGACCTTGGGTCCGATCACGAAGCAGTCGAAGCCGGCGCCGCTGCCGAGGTCGAGCACGACCTCACCGGGCTTGAGCGCGGCGATTGCGGCCGGATTTCCGCAGGAAAGGCCGAGGTTCGCGCCTTCGGGGAGCGCGGCGAGCTCTTCGGCGCTGTAGCCGATGCGCTGCGCGAGCTCGGTCGCGTCGTCGCGCACGCCGCAGCCACCCTTCGGCCCGCAACAGCTCGTTCCCGAGGCCTGCGCGATCGCCGCGTAACCTTCCTTGACCTTCGCGCGCACGTCGTGCTCGTTGCCCACGGCCCCCGTCTTGCTCTCCATCGTGATCCTCGTGTTCCGTTCCTAGTCGCAACAACCTTGGGCCCCACGCGAACGGTCGCAACGGCGCGCCGCCCGCGCGAAACCCGGCAATTCCTCGCGATGCTCGAGCAGCGCCGCCACGAGCGCACGCACGAGCGGCGAGCCGTTCAGGGCGAGCCGGTACCACATCCAGCGGCCGTCGCGCCTCGCGAGAACGAGCCCCGCGCGACGCAGCACGCCGAGATGGCGCGACACGAGCGGTTGCGGCAGGTCGAGCGCCTCGAGCAAGTGGCACACGCAGGTCTCGCCCTCGCCGAGCAGGGCGATCAGGCGCACGCGCGTCGGTTCCGCAAGCGCAGCGAGCAGCGCGTCGAGCTCGATCTCTCCGACGCCCCGTGCAACCTTCCTTGCCCCCACTTTTCCGGCCATGGGAACGTCATATGCGCCTGGGCGCATGCATTCAAGCGGCCGGGCCCCCGCAGATGTGCGGAGCCCCGGCCCAAAGAAGCCTCAGCGCGCCGTCGATGCGACGCGCACGTCCTCGAGCGTCTCGAACCCGCCGCCGAGCGCCTTGTAGAGCGCGATCAGGTGCGTCGCGATCGCGGCATCACTCGCCGCGAGATCGTCCTCGAGGCCGGCGACGATGCGCTGCGAGTCGACCACGGCCTGGAAGTCGGTCAGGCCCTCGCGGTACTGCGTCTGCGCGAGCTCGACCGCGCGGCGGGCATGCCCGGCAGCGACCTCGAGCGAGCCACGTCGCTCCTGCTCACGCTCGAAGGACACCAGCGCGTTCTCGGTCTCTTCGAGCGCGTGCAGCACGGCCTGTTCCCAGGCATTGCGCGCGATCTCCGCCGACTGGGCCTGCGCTTCGGCGCGACCGCGGGCGCGGTTGCGATCGAACAGGTTCCAGCGCAGCGACGGGCCGATCCCGAACACCCCGCTGTCGCCGTCGAACAGTTCCTCGGGCCCGTTGGAAGCGATGCCCACGGTGCCCGAGAGCACAAGCCGCGGGTAAAGCTCGGCCTCGGCCACGCCGATGCGCGCAACTTCCGCCGCATAACGCCGCTCGGCGGCAACGATGTCGGGCCGACGGCGCAGCAGGTCCGCGGGCAGGCCGACGACGAGGCTCTCGGGAATGCGCGGCAAGTTTCGCGCTGCCGTGAGCTCTCGGTCGAGCTCGCCCGGTGCGAGCCCGAGCAGCACCGCCAGCCGATTCGCCGCGATGCGTGCGTTCGCCTCGAGCGCCGGGAGGCGCGCGCGAGTGCCTTCGAGACTGGCCGAAGCCTGCGCGGCGTCGCGCGGTCCGACGAGTCCGGCTTCCACGCGCGTCTTCACGAGCTCGTACGTGCGCTGCTGGAGCGCGACGTTCGCCTTGGCGATCTCGAGCCGCCGCTGCGACGAGCCGTGCTCGACGTAAGCGCGCGCGACTTCCGCCGCGAGCGCGACGGCAACGGCGCGCACGTCGTTCTCGCTCGCGGCAAGCTCGCCGTCCGCCGCCTCGATCGAACGCCGCACGCGGCCCCACAGGTCCGGCTCCCAACCGGCGTCGATGCCCAGCGAGTGGATGTCCGTGCGCGGGATGAACTGCCCGAAGGGCGTGGTCTCGCTCTCCTCGCGATGTTCGTAGCTCGCGCGCGCGTCGACGGTCGGCAGGCGATCACTCGCCGCCACCCCCCGCAGCGCCCGCGCGCGCTCGAGCCGCGCGAACGCCGACTTGAGGTCGAGGTTGCCCGCGAGCGCACGCTCGACCAGCGACGCGAGCACGGAATCGTCGAGCCGCTCCCACCAGCGCGCTTCCACGTCCCCGTTCAGCGTGAGCTGCGGCGCCGAGGCGAACTTCGTCGGCAGCTCGAGCACCGGCGCTTCGTAGTCGCGACCGACCGACGTGCAAGCCGCCAGGAACAACGTCGAAACGAGCAGGATTCGTTGGAACTTCATCACGCGAGCTCCAGGGCCGGCGCGCCGGCGGGAGTGGCTTCGGTTTCGTCTTCGGTCACCTTGTGGCGGTGCTCCGCCGCGATCAGCGAGTAGAAGACCGGGACGATGAGCAGCGTGAACAGCGTGCCGACCGCCATGCCGGCGACGAGCACGATGCCGATGCTGTTGCGCGCCTCGGCGCCGGGGCCGGTGACGAGCACGAGCGGGAAGTGACCGAACACGGTCGCCGCCGAGGTCATCAGCACGGGCCGCAGGCGCGTGGCCGAGGCCTCACGCAGCGCCGCCAGCTTCGACCAGCCCTGTTCCTGCAACTGGTTCGCGAACTCGACGATCAGGATGCCGTTCTTGGCGATCAGGCCGACGAGCGTGATCAGTCCGACCTGCGAGTAGACGTTGATCGTCGTCAGGTCGAGGAATGTGAACACGAGCGCACCGCTGATCGCCAGCGGCGCCGAGCCCGCGAGCACGATCAGCGGGTCGCGGAAGCTCTTGAACTGCGCCGAGAGCACCAGGTACACGAGCACGACCGCAAAGGCGAGCGTCAGCACCAGCGCCGAGCCCTCGCGCCGGATCTGGCGCGATTCTCCGGCGTGGTCGAGGTTCACGCCCGGGCCGGCGACGCTCGCCGCCGCCTGTTCGAGCACCGCGAGCCCCTCCTCCTTCGTCACGCCCGGCTTGACGCCTCCGAAGATGCGCACGGCGTTCTGCTGCTGGAAGCGGTTGAGCGTGCGCGGCACGGTCGTCATCTCGATCATGGTGAACGACGACACCGGAACGAGCTCACCCGACGGTGCCTTGATCTTGAGGTCGAGCAATGGCCCGACCGTCGCGCGCCCTTCGTCGCCGATCTGCGGGATGACCTTGTAGCTGCGGTCGAAGTAGTTGAAGCGGTTGACGTACCCGCCGCCGAGCAGCGTGCCGAGCTCGCGCCCGACGCTCGCGAGGTCGAGACCGAGGTCGGCCACCTTCTCGCGGTCGATCACGACCTTGGCCTGCGGCCGGTCGATCTTCAGGTCGGTATCGACATACAAGAACTTGCCGCTTTGCCAGCCTGCCCCGACCACCGCCATCGCGGTGTCGAGCATGTCCTCGAGCGGAGCGTCCGACTGCAGCACGAGCTCGACGTCGTATTGGCCCGGCGTCGGCAGCGGCGGGTCGAGGCGCGGGAACACTCGCACGCCAGGAACCTGCGAAACCGCGCCGAAAACCTCGCCGTACAGTTCCTGCGTCGACTTCTCGCGCGTGCGCCAGTCGGACGCGACGAAGCCTCCGAAGCCGCCCCAGTTGGCGACCAGCGACCACATGAAGCGGTTCTCGGGGAACGCGTTGACCGCGTCGATCACCGCGAGCGAGTCGCGGTTGACGGCCTCCAGCGTCGCATCGGGCGCCGCATCGAAGAACAGGCTGATGTGGCTCTGGTCCTCGACAGGCGCGAGCTCGCGCCGCGACAGCTCGTACATCGGCCAGGCCGCCAGCATCAACGCCAGCGACACGACCAGGATCGTCCAGCGGATCGAGAGCGCGCCATCGAGCGTGCGCACGTAGACCCCGCTCAGCCAGTCGAAGCCCTTGTTGACGAGCTGCGTCAGCTTGCCCTCCTCGCCACCGGGCCGCACGGCCTTCGCGCTCATCACCGGCGACAGCGTCACCGCGACGAAACCCGACATCAGCACCGCGACCGCGAGCGTGATGGCGAACTCGAGGAACAGCGAGCCCGTGAGGCCGCCCTGGAAGCCGATCGGCGCGTACACGGCCGCCAGCGTGATCGTCATCGCGATGATCGGGCCGTAGAGCTCGCGGGCCGCCACCAGCGCCGCCTGCGTGCGCGTCTTTCCCAGGCGCACGTGCCGCGCGACGTTTTCGACCACGACGATCGCGTCGTCGACGACGAGGCCGACCGAGAGCACGACCGCGAGGATCGTCAGCAGGTTGAGGCTGAAGCCGAGGAAGCTCATCACCGCCGCCGTGCCGATCAACGACACGGGCATCGCGACCAGCGGCACGAGCGCCGTGCGCACCGAGCCGAGGAACAGGAACACGACCAGGCCGACGATCGCGATCGTCTCGACCAGTGTCTTCGAGATTTCCTCGAGCGCGTCGCGCATGAACACGGTGCCGTCCCACACCAGACGCATCGCGACGTCCTTGGGAAGCTTCGGCTCGATGCGCGCCATCTCCGCACGCAGGGCCTCCGCGACCTCGATCTCGTTCGCGCCGACCAGCGGCCACACGCCGAGGTACACGCTCTCGTCGCGGTTGTACTTCGCGACGAGGTTCGCCTCTTCCGCACCGAGCTCGACGCGCGCGACGTCCGCGAGGCGCACGAGCGCGCCCTCGCGCTCGCTCACGACCAGCCGCTCGAAGTCCGCGACCGTGCGCAGGTCGGTGTCCGCGAGCAGGCTCACCTGCACGAGGTTGCCCTTGGTCTGGCCGACCGCGGCGAGGTAGTTGTTGCGCTGCAGCGCCGAATAGACGTCACCGGGCGCGAGCCCGACCGACGCGAGCTTGTCCGGATCGATCCACACGCGCATCGCGATCGGCCGTCCGCCTTCGCTGTTGGTGACGCGCTGCACGCCCGGAATCGTCGAGAGCTGCGGCTGGATCGTGCGCGACAGCCAGTCGGTGAGCTCCGACACGCTGCGCTCCTTCGACGTGAACGACACGTAGAAGGTCGCGTAGGGCCGGTCCGCGCGCTGCACCTCGACCTGCGGCGGCTCCGCCTCGCTCGGCAGCTCGGAACGCACCTGCTGCAGGCGCGCGTTGACCTCCGCGAGCGCCGTGGTCGTGCTGTGGTCGAGCTCGAGGTGCACGGTGACGGTGCTGATGCCGGCGCGGCTCGTCGATTCGACGTGGTCGACGCCGCCGATCGCGGACACGGCCCGCTCGATCGGCGTCGTCAGGAAGCCGCGCACGGTCTCGGCGCTCGCGCCGACGTAGGTCGTCGTGATGATGACCGAGCTCGACTCGATCTGCGGGTACTGCTGCACCGGCAGGCTCGAGATCGAGCGCCAGCCCACCAGCACCAGCACCAGGTTGACCACGACGGCCAGCACCGGGTGCTTGATGAAGACATCGGTGATCGACTTCATGGCGGCGTCCTACTTCTGCTCCGGCGCCGCGGCGGCCGGTTCGTCGGCCGCGAGCACGACCTTGAGGCCGTCGAAGAGCTTGAACGAGCCCGAGGCCGCGACCTGTTCGCCCGGCTCGAGCCCGGCGAGCACGACGACCTCGTCGCCCATCACCTCGCCGCTCGTCACGCGCCGCGACGCGGCCCGCAGCGAGCCCTGCGCATCGTTCGCGAGCACGAACACG
>JABWBL010000373.1 GCA_013360535.1 Planctomycetaceae bacterium | reverse complement strand
ACCTCGTGCGCGCGACGCTGGAATCCGTCGGGGAGACCGCGGAGATCGCCGGATGATCGGACGCGTCCTGCGGCTCGCCCTCGCAGGCCTGCTGCTCGTGCCGGCCGCGCTCGCCGGGGATTCCACGCAGGTCCTGTCGCGGGCGAAGGTCGAGGCGCGGCTCTCGAGCTCCTGGCCGGACATGCTCAACAAGGGCTGGGCGCCGCTGCGGATCGAACTGCGCAACGACTCCGATCGCGCGCGCGTCGTCTCGCTGACCGGGTCGGTGAACGACTGGCAGCTCTCGAGCACGTGGGCCCAGCGCGTCGAGCTCGGGGCGGGCGAGAGGGCCGAGCTCGAGCTCACGCTGCCCGCCGGCGGGGCGTGGCAGTCCGAGTGGAACTTCGTCGTCCGCTGCGACGGCGACTCGGCCTACTTCTCGGGCATCCTCGCGGCCGGAGGCGATTCGGCGTACTGCAACGTGCTCGTCACCGGCCCCGACGAAGTCGCGGCGAGCGAGGTCACGCGCTGGCAGGAGGAAACCTCGACGCGGACCGTCGGCTATTCGGCGCCGGGGTCGACCTCGGCCCACGACAACGTACGGCTGGGTTTTGCCCTGCACGGCGCGCTGCCGCGCTCGAACACGGCCTACACGAGCCTCGATCTGGTCGTGCTCGACGCGCGCAAGGGCCTGCCGACGGACGCCAAGCTCGAGCCGCTGATGGCGTGGGCACGTTCGGGCGGACGGCTGATGATCCTCGGAGAGGACGCGCTGCAGCTTGCGTCGCGCAACGGGGCGCTGGCGCCGTGGCTGGAGGAGCGCTTCACGCTCGCCTCGGAGCCGCGGCGCGTCCTGTGCGGACTCGGCCAGATCGTGTTCATGGACACCGAGGCGGGCTTCGAGGACGAGTACGTGCGCAAGCTCGTCGCGCAGCACGCCGAAGAGGATTCCGGGGATGCCGCGCCGCGCACGAACGACGACTCGCGCACCTCGGACGCGAAGCTCGACGTGCCGGGACTGGGTGCGATCCCCTACCGCATCTTCGCGCTGCTGCTGCTCGGTTTCGCGCTGCTGATCGGTCCGGCGAACTTCGTGTGGGTGCGCGCGCGCAAGCGCCCGGTGCTGCTCCTGATCACGATTCCCCTGATTGCGCTGGTGTCGTCGCTCGGGTTGCTCGGCTACGGCGTGCTGGTGCAGGGGCTCGACATCAAGGTCGCGAGCGCGACGGTCTCGCTGCTCGACTCGCGCCTGCACCGCTCGGCCTCGATCGAGAAGCGCATCGTGTTCGCGGGCCTCTCGCCCGACGGCTTGCGCCCCGATCCGGGGACGAGCGTCCATCCCGTGCCCTCCAACGTCTCGGCCATGGGGCCGCAACGGCTGCAGCTCTCGATCGAGCGCTCGCCCGAGCTCCTGCTCGGCGGCGACTTCATCCCGGCGCGCACGTCGGTGATGCAGGTGCTCCTCAACGAGCGTGCGGCGCGGGGTCGCCTCGAGATCGCGCGTGCGCCCGAGGGACTCAAGGTGACCAACAGCCTCGGCACGCGGCTCGAGCGTGTCGTCGCGCGCGATGCGGCCGGAGCGTGGTACGTGCTGTCGCAGCCGCTCGAGCAGGGCCAGAGCGCGGTGCTGGACGCGGCCGACGAGTCGAACCTCGGGCTGATGCTCGAGCAGCCTTTCCGCGTCGTGCGTGCGGGCTCCACGCTCACGCCGGCGCTGCCGCCGGCCTGCTTCGTGGCGCGCACGAGCTCGGCGCCGTTCCGCGACGACTGCGGCCTCGAGCTCAACGAGATCCAGGGCACGCACGCGCTGTTCGGCGTATGGGGACTCGACGAGGAGGCCTGGCGATGACCGCCCTCGAAGTGCAGTGCATCTCCAAGCGCTTCGGAGCGCTCAAGGCCGTCGACGCGGTGACGTTCACGGTCCACCCCGGCGAGATCATGGGCTTCATCGGCCCCAACGGCGCCGGCAAGACGACGACGATGCGCATCTGCTCGACGCTCGAGCTGCCCGACCAGGGGGACGTGCTCGTCGACGGCATCAGCGTGATCGAGGAGCCGCGCGCGGCGCGCCGGCGCATCGGCTTCATGCCCGACTCCTACGGCGCCTACGCCAACACGTCGATCACCGACTACCTCGACTTCTTCGCGCGCGCCTACGGGCTCTCCGGCGACCTCCGCCGCCAGCAGGTGGCGCGCGTGATCGAGTTCACGTCGCTCGGCGACCTCGTCGAGAAGGAGATCAGCTCGCTCTCGAAGGGTCTCAAGCAGCGGCTGTGCCTCGCGAAGACCCTGCTGCACGATCCGGCGGTGATGATCCTCGACGAACCCGCGGCCGGACTCGATCCGCGCGCGCGCGTCGAGTTGCGCGAGCTCGTCAAGGCGCTCGCAGGGCTGGGCAAGGCGATCCTCGTGTCGTCGCACATCCTCACGGAACTGGCGGAAATGTGCACGACGGTGACGGTGATCGAGCGTGGCACCGTGCGCGGGACGGGCTCGGTCGCCGCGATCGCGCGCGGCGTCACGACCAAGCAGATCATCTTCGCGCGCGCACTGACCGGGCCAGAGCGGCTCGAGCGCACCTTGCTCGAGCTGCCGCACACGAGCGAGGCGCGGCGCGAGCGCGAGGGCGTCGTGTTCGAGTACGCGGGCACGCAGGACGACCTCGCGGGGCTGCTCGCGCAGCTCGCCGCGGCGGGGCTCGGCCTCGTCGAATTCGCGCCGCAGCAGGTCGACCTCGAAGACGTGTTCCTGTCGCTGACCGAGGGCAAGCTGCAATGAGCGCGAACCCCGCCACCGGCGTCCGCATCGACGACCGGCTCAACCCGATCCTCGTCAAGGAAGTGCGCCAGTCGCTGCGCGGCAAGTACTTCCGCGTGCTGTTCTGGATCACGCTCGGGCTGGGCACGCTGATCGGGCTCGCCGTCGTCGCCAGCCTCGGCGCCGACGAGGCGATCGAGACCGGACAGGTGTTCTTCATGAGCATGTTCGGCGTGCTCTCGGCCGCCGTGCACTGCTTCGTGCCGTTCTCGGCCTTCCTTTCGACGAGCGCCGAGTGGGACGAGAACACCTACGACCTGCTCGTGATCTCGAACCTGCGCCCGCGGCAGATCGTGCAGGGCAAGCTGCTCTCCGCGCTGATCCAGGCGCTCCTGTACTATTCGACCTTCGGGCCGTTCCTCGTCTTCGCCTTCCTGCTGAACGGCGTCGACCTGCTGTCGATCCTTGCGCTGCTCTCCGGCTCGCTCGCGACCTGCGTCGCGCTGACGATGCTCGGCATCGCGGCCTCGAGCCTCGCGAGCACCAAGGTGCTGCGCGTCGTCCTGATGGCGCTCTTCGGCGCCGGGCTCGTGATCGCGTGGATGTTTGGCATGGGGATGGCCGGGTCGATCGTCTTCCAGCCCCAGATGCTGCGGGACGCCGAGGGCCAGACCGCGGTGGTCGCCTACATCTCGATCGCGTTGCTGATCGCCCTGCTCGGCAACTCGATCGCCAACTCGCGCTTCGCCCACGAGGAAGAGAACCGCTCGACCTCGCTGCGCGTCATGTCGACCCTGATCGTGCTGTGCGCGAGCCTGTGGGGCGCGTGGCTGCACTGGCAGTTCAGCGATCCCGAGCTCGTCTGGGTCTGCAACGTGGTCGCGGCCGCGGTCATCTTCCTGCCGTGGATCTTCTTCATGACCGAGCCCGAGCCGCTCGGCCGCCGCATCGGCGCGCACGTGCCGCGCAACCCGCTGCTGGCGTTGCTCGCGACACCGTTCCTGCCCGGCGGTGGGCGCGCGGTGCTGCTCGCGGTGCTGCAGTCGGCGCTGGCCATCGGCTGCGCGGTCTTCGTGCTGCTCGCGACCTCGACGCCGTCCGCGGACATCCTCACGGGCTGCGCGGTGATCTCGCTGGGCTACGGCTACGCCTTCACGATCGCGGGCCTGCCGAGCGCCGTCGCGGCCTTCTTCCTCGAGCGGCCCTCCGCGCGCATGCTGCTGCGCATCTTCATCTTCCTCTCGCTGCCGGTGGCCGTGATCCTTCCGGCGCTCGCCGGCCTGTTCCTCGGCATCGGCGACTGGACGGACTTCGAGCATCCCTTCAACCCGCTGTGGGTCATGATCGACTTCGAGCACCAGCGCTCGGGCCTCGGCGGCCTGATCGTGTTCGCCGCCGGGTTGATCGGGGCCTTGCTGCTCAACACGCCGCGCGTGGTCGCGTGCCTGCGCGAGACCCTCGCCGCGAGCCGCGCCCGCAAGCCCGCACCCAAGCCCG
>JABWBL010000372.1 GCA_013360535.1 Planctomycetaceae bacterium | reverse complement strand
GGCCGGAGGCGCAGTTTGGTGCGAGCAAGGCCGCGCGCGAGGCGGGCAAGGTCGCGCTCGCGCTCGAATTCGCGGTGGCGGGGCTCGCCGCGCGCACCGATCCGTCGCAGGAGGAGCTGCGCATCGCGGCCGAAGCGCACTTCAGCGCGTACCTCGAGCGGAAGCAGGCCGAAACGCCGACGCAGCAGGTGTTCGACGCGACCGACGGGCTGCTCCTGCGGCTGGCGGAGCTCGCGCCGACCGATCCGTGGGCCTTCGGACAGATCGCGAACCTCTACCAGTGGGAAGGGCGACTCGACGGGGCCTGTGAGGCGCTCGCGAGCGCGCTCGAGCTCGACCTCGACAACGAGCCGCTGCACTCGCGCTTCGTCGTGCTCAAGACGCAGGTCGAGGGGCCCGAGGGCGTGCTCGCGTTCTACGAGAGCCTGTGCGCGCGCAAGCCGCAGGCGGCGCTGCCGCAGTGGTTCGCCGCGCAGGCGCTGTTCGACACGAACGTCGGCAACGTGGCGAGCGACGCGACGACGGCGGAGAAGCTCGCGCGCGCCGAAGGGCACTACACGAAGTGCCGCGAGCTCAAACCCGACTACGCGAGCGCGTGCCAGGGTTACGAGGTGATGTGCCGCGCCGGGATCGGCTGGGCGAAGTTCCACGCGGGCGACCTCGACGGCGCCGAACGCGCGTTCCGCTCGATGGAAGACGTGTTTCCCGGCGGCATGGAGTGGCAGCTCGAGGGGCGCCTCAAGTCGGGCGTGATGGGGCTGCAATACGTCGCCGACAAGGCGCTGCGCGAGTCGGCCGACCGCGGTGGCGTGTTCGAGGTGTCGGCGCTCGCGCGCGCGGCCCGCATCTACGCCGTGTTGCACGCCTACCGGCCCGGCGACGCGGATTTCGCGAACAACTGCGGCTTCTTCCACCGCGACTGGGGCGTCGGCTGCATCTTCAAGGCGCGCGAGTACCGCGCGATGGCCGCCGGTTCCTCCGATCCGGCCGTGCGCGAGCTCGACCTCGCGCTCGCGGCGCAGGAACTCGCGCGCGCAGCGAAGATCCTCGCGACCTGCCGCGATGCCTACCTCGTCGCCGCGCAGCTCGCGCCGCAGGACGTGCGCGTCGTCAACGACGCGGCGCTGATCCTCGTCTACCACTTCCCGTCGCGCGCCGACGAGGCGGAGCGGCTGCTGCTGCAGTGCGTCGCGAACGGCGCCGCGCAGAAGGACGCGGGAACCTTGCCCGCGCAGGCGCTCGACACGCTGATCGAGGCCTGGGGTGACGCGCACCAGAACCTCGGCATGATCGAGCTGATGCACCGCCACAATCCCGCCAAGGCGCGCGAGTGGTTCGAGAAGACGCTCGCGATCGGCCCGCTGCCGCGCGTGCCGCGCGAGTGGGTGCAGCAGGTCGCACTGCCCCTGTGCGACGCCGTCGCCGCCGGCAAGCCGCTCGACCTCGAGCTGCTCGACCCGCGCATCGAGTTGCTCGAGTGATCGGCCTCACTTTGCCGCGGCCGGAACTGGCGCAGGTGCGGGGAGCTTCGTCTCGAACGTCCCGGCGGCGCCGAGGCGTACCTTGAATCCGCCGTCGCGCAGCCACGCGAGCGCGGCGGCGTCGTTCTTCAAGTACGCATCAAGGAACGCGGTCGAGCTCGGCAGGATCAGCGGCATGTACGAGCTCTCGCGGCGGCGCAGCGGCCGGTCGGCGTCGCCGAACGCGTCGTGGCGCGCGCCATCGAGGATCAGGAGGAATTGGTCGGCGCGCGTGATCGTGTCGAACGGGATGCGGCGCTCGGCGGGGGTGCTGTCGCCGCGGATCGGGCTCTCGTCCTTCGTGCCGGTCATGTGGAACGCCGGCGTCGCGAAGTCCTCCCACGTGAGGTTGGTGCGCTCGTGCGCCTTGCCTTGCGGGCTCATCGCGATCACGCACTTCACGCGCGCGTCGCCGAGCTCGGTCTTCGCGCGTGTCAGCGGGTTGACGAGGTCGCGGCCACCGGCGGCGAGCGCGGTGTAAGCGCCGAACGAATGGCCCGCGACGGCGAGGCGCGCGACGTCGATGCGGCCCGCGAGCGGCCAGCCTTCGGCCTGCGAGCGCCGCTCGAGTTCGTCGATCACGAAGTGGATGTCGTCGGGACGTCCGAGCAGGTTCGCGGGATCGAGCGCGGCCTTCTGCAGCGCTTCCATTGGCTGCGGGTTGCCGCGCCAGACGGAATCGTCGCTGCCGAGGTGCTGCACGTGCACGACGACGTAGCCCCAGCTCGACCAGTGTTTTCCGTACGTGCCGTAATTCTCGCGCGTGCCGCCGAGCCCGTGGCTGAAGAGCACGACGGGCCAAGGCTCGACCGGTTTCGCAGGGTCGAGCGCCGGATGGAAGATGCGCACGGGCACGTCGCGACCCCGCTTTTCGTCGCGCCATGTCTCGTCGAAGGACTTCGTCGCGCGCGGGCCGGGCTCTTCCTTCCACGACTTCGCAGGCTCGGTCGCGGCGGGCGCCTGGGTCAAGACCTGTTCAGCCGGCGCCTGCGGCAGGGCCGCGAGCGGCGCCGCGAGCAGCGGAAGCAACGAGACAAGTGTGGCGAGCCGTTCTCTCATCGTGAGTCCTCGAACCCGGGCGCGCGGACGCGGTTCCGCGCCGTCGCATGCTGTATAGATACCGCTCCCATGGCCGCGAACGCAGATCAGGAACCCAAGCCGCTGGAAGCGCTTTCCGCCTTCGAGGAGGGCGATTTTCACGCGTTGACCGAGTCGCTCGGGCGCGATGCTCAATACAACGACCGGCGGCTCGTCACGCGCCGCAAGCTGGCGGCGATCGCGAAGGCGGCGGTCGACGAGCTCGCGGCGAAAGCCAAGGAAAAGGGCGGGAAGCTCGAGCTGCAGAGCCGCACGAGCCTGCACCAGCCGCACATGTTCAACCACATGCGCGTGCGCCGCATGTGGGCCTACATCACGCGCGGCAAGAAGGAGAAGGCGCGGCTCAAGCAGGTGCTCGGGGCCGAGCTCGCGAAGGACCTCGACTCGTCCTACCGCAACGCGTTCCTGTGCGTCGCGATCGAGGAAGCGGCGCTCGAAGTCAGCCTGCGCATCCATCCCGACGCGTGGTTCGACGGCCAGAACCTCGTGCACCGCACGCAGAAGGAAGGCTTCACGCTGCTGCTGCCGTTCCTGAACGACCTCGACGGCTTCCGGCTCAAGCTCGACAACTGGAAGGGCGAGTGGATCTGCGGCCAGCTCACCGCGGACAAGCTCAAGGAGTTCTTCCGCTACTACAAGCCGGGCGAGCACGGCCTCGTCGTCGAGCAGCGCCTGCCTGCGCCGCCGGGCCAGCGTGGTGCGGCGCTCTCCGAGGACATCCCGGAGATGCTGATGCTCGAGCTCGTGCGCCTCGCGCCGCTGTATCGACTCGTCGCGTGGTCGGAAGAGTCCGATCACCTGTTCAAGCCGCGCTGAACGCGCGCGCTATCCTGCGCGGCCCACCATGGCTCGTCCGAACGCGATCGTCGTCGGCTGCGGCGTTTCCGGGCTCACGTGCGCGCACGAGCTCGCGCGCGCGGGCTTTTCCGTCGAGATCTGGACGCGCGAGCTGCCGCAGCGCACGACGTCGAGCGTTGCGGGCGCGATCTGGTATCCGTTCAAGGTCGCGCCGAAGGAGCGTGTCGCACAGTGGGCGAGCGAGAGCTACGCCGCGTTCGAGCGCCTCGCGCGTGATCCTGCGAGCGGCGTGACGATGTGCACGGGCGTCGAGCTCCTGCCTCACGGCACGCACGACGAGGCCGCCGAGTACCGCGCCTGCGCGCGCAACTTGCGCGAGCTCGCCCGCGCCGAGCTGCCCGCCGGTTTTGCGCGCGGCTTCGAGCTCGACGTGCCCGTGGTCGAGATGCCGCTCTACCTGCGCTGGCTCGAGAGCACCGTCCGCGCGGCCGGAGTGCGCATCGTCGAACGCACACTCGCCTCGCTCGCACCTGCCCTCGACGCGGCGCCGCTCGTCGTCAACTGCACCGCGCTCGGCTCGCGCGAGCTGCTCGGCGACCGCGAGTTGCGCCCGATCCGCGGCCAGCTCGTGCGCGTCGAACGTGGCAGCGTCGAACGTTTCGTGCTCGACGACTTCGACCCACGTGGCGTCACCTACGTCATCCCACGCTCGAGCGACTGCATCGTCGGCGGCACGACCGACGACGGCGCGGAGGAGCTCGTCCCCTCCGACGCGCACACGCACTCGATCCTGCAGCGCTGCCGCGAGCTCGAGCCGCGCCTCGCCG
>JABWBL010000006.1 GCA_013360535.1 Planctomycetaceae bacterium | reverse complement strand
GCCGTCGACGCAGGCCGCAGTTTGCAGAAAAAATTGCTCTGGCTCGGTATTCCGGTCTTCCGCTCCGCTCCGGCGCGCGAATCCCCACGGCGCGGCGCTACACGCGAACCGTGGCAAATCTGCGGCGGCGCACGAGGTTCCCGAGCGCGCGGATCCAGGCCGGGTCGTCGTTGAGGCACGGCACGAAGGTCCACCTCTCTCCCCCGGCCGAATGGAACACGTGGCCGAGCTCGCGCCGCACCTCGTCGAGCGTCTCGAGGCAGTCGGTCGTGAACGCGGGGCACACGACCACCACGCGCTTGTGCTGCCTGGCGATCTCCGGGATCGCCTCGAGCGCGTAGGGCCGCAGCCATTCCTCGCGGCCGAAACGCGACTGGTAGACCTGCGTCCAGCGCTCGCGCGCGAGGCCGAGCTCCTTCGCGAGCAGGTTCGCGGTGCGCTCGCAGTGCTCGCGGTACGGATCGCCGGCCTGGACGTAACGCAGCGGGATGCCGTGGAAGCTGAACACGTAGTGGTCGACCTGGTCGTCGACGAGCAGGCGCACGCCGTCGGCGAGCGCCGCGATGTACTCGGGGTCGTCGTGGAAAGCGCTGACGACACGCGGCTCGCTCTCGCCGCGCGCTGCGCGCTGGCGCCGCACCTCGTCGACGACGGTGCCCGAAGTCGTGCCGCTGTACTGCGGAAACATCGGCACGAGCAGGAGCTCGCCACAACCCGCCTTCGAGAGCCGCTCCAGCGCACTCGCGATCGTCGGACTGCCATAACGCATCGCGACCTCGACCTTGTATGCCGCCCCGAGCTCCGCCTGCAGCGCGCGCCCCTGCGCGAGCGAGATCGCGACCAGCGGCGAGCCCTCCTTCGTCCACACGCGCTTGTAGAGCTCCGCACTCTTCGGCCCACGCAGCGGCAGGATCACGCCGTGCAGCAGCGGCAACCACAACCAGCGCGGCGCCTGCACCACCGCCGGATCCCCGAGGAATTCCGCCAGATAACGCCGCACCGCCGCCGTCTCCGGCGCGTCCGGCGAACCCACGTTGACGAGCAGCACTCCGATCGGCTTCACGGGCGCAGACGATACCGAGCCGAGGCGGCGAGCGGACCTGCGGCGTTGCAGGAGCGCGGTGGTCATGTTTGACTCACTGTCAATGGACCTCGCGGAACGACAGCGTTTCCTGACCAAGCTGCCCCACTTCCGGCCTCTGGGGCGTCCGTTGGTGGAGCGCATTGCGCAGGGGACCACCGTGCGCGAGCTCGAGGCGGAACAGGCGCTCATCGCGGAGGGACAGACGGCCACTTCGTTCTTTGCGGTCGTCCGTGGAAGGATCCGCGTGTACCGCATCGCCGCCGACGGTCACGAGCAGGTGCTGCACCACCTTCACGACGGCCAGACGTTCGCGGAAGCTGCGCTGCTCTCGATCGGGCGTTACCCGGCCAACGCGCGCGCCGTCGCGCCTTCGACGGTGCTCGAGATCGGCGGGCAGGCCTTCATCTCGCTGCTGCGCGACGAACCGGGGGTCGCGACGGCGATGGTGGGATCGTTGTGCATGTGGCTGATGCGGCTCGCCGAACGCGTCGAGGAACTCTCAATCGCCAGCGCCCCCGCGCGGCTCGCCCACTACCTGCTTGCGCTGCCCACGCGCGCGGAGGGCTCGCATCCCGAGATCGACTTGCCGATGACGAAGAAGGACCTCGCGGCCCACCTCGCGATCACGCCGGAGACGCTCTCGCGCCTCCTGCGGCGCTGGCAGGACACGGGTGTGATCGAGAACCGGACGCGCTCGATCGTCGTCCTCGAGCCGCGGATCCTGGTGCGGATCGCCGACCGGCTCGAAGACGACCCGGCTTGATTCCGGTCAAGGTGCCGTCGGGCGTCCCGTGGGAGCCTGACTCCCGTTCCGCCCGCCCGATCCACCGGAGACCGCCATGCGCCCCACCGAAAGACTCTCGGCCGACCATCGCCTGATCGAACAGGTGCTCGACTGCCTGGACAAGCTGACGCACCTGAGCGCCACCAGCGGGGCACTCGATCTGGAGCGTGCGCACCGGGCGCTGCGTTTCCTGGCCGAGTTCGCGGACCGGCTTCACCATGGCAAGGAAGAGAAGCTGCTCTTCCCCGCGATGCACCGCTGCGGGATTCCGGACAATGTGGGACCGATCGCGGTGATGCTGAACGAGCACGACCTCGGGCGCGCGGAGATGGCGCGCATGCGCACGGCGCTCCTCAAGCAAGATGCGCCGGGATTCGCCGCGGCGGCCGGCTCCTACGTCGAGATCCTGCGCGATCACATCGGCAAGGAAGACGGCGTGCTGTTCCCTATGGGAGAAGAGCGCTTCGGCGACGACGACCGCCGTGCGCTGGAGGAAGGCTTCGCGAGCGCGGATCGCGAGCTGCTCGGCGAAGGCGTGCGCGAGACCCTCGTCGACATGGCGGACAGGCTCGCCGCCGACCTCGGCGTGCCGCATGGCGCGGCCCGTTCCCAGGCACCGCGCTCGCACTCCTGCGGCCTGTGGTGCCCCTGAGGCGAACTACTTCGGCACGAGGACGGCGCGCCGCATGTGAGCTTGCGGATCGGCGGTCTCGAGCGTGCCGCGCAGCGCATCCATCGGGAGGATTCGCGCAAAGGGCGCAACCCGCACCTGCCCGGTGAGCACGAGCCGCAGCAGCGCCGGATAGAGTTCCGGAGCGCAGCCCACACTGCCGGCGAGGACCGCATCGAGCGCGGCGAGCTCGGGCAGGACGGCCCCGGTGTGGCGGGCTCGCCGACCGACGAACACGAGCGTCTGTCCACGCCCGAGCAAGCTGAGCGCAAGCTTCGCACCCCAATCGGACGACGAGGTCTCGAACAGCCGAATGCGCCAGGTCGGGCAGCCGAACCCGGCTGCGAAGGCCTCGATTCGCGCGGACGCGGGCTCCCCCGCGCCTTGGGACTCCGGCAGCGTGAGCGCCGCACCGAGTTCCTGCGCGAGCTCGAGCCCCCGCGGGTCGGTGTCGATCGCCACGACCTGCGCACCACGCGCGACGGCGAGCTGGATGCCCGCGATGGCGCCGAGCCCCATGCCGACGAACACCGCGACATCCCCCTGCACCAGCCCACCGCGAGCAAGCGCCTGATAAGGCGTGGCGAACGAGTCCGAGAGCAGCGCGAGGTGCGCGAGCTCGAGCGGGGCCGCGCCCTTCCAACGATCTCCGAGCCATGGCACGCGGCACAGGCTGCGCGCTGGAACTCGAACGTGCGAGGCGAACCCACCGTGGATGTTGCGGCCGGGCCGCAGCGCCGCCGCGCACAGCTGGCCGCGTCCGGCCTCGCAGGCGGAACAACGATGGCAGGGCAGCGACGCCGGAATCACGACGCTCTGGCCACCCCAGCATTCGGCGCCAGCGCCGGTCTCGACGACCTGCCCCGAGATCTCGGCACCCAGTGTGAGCGGGAGTCTGGTCGACGAGCTCGACTTGCCGTGGTAGATCGCGACGTCCTCCGGTTGGACCGCACAACCGGCGACACGCACGAGCACCTCGCCAGGTCCCGCCGCTTCCTCCCGCGCGAGTGACACGAACGACGCCCGCGGGGCCCGCAGGCTCCACGCTTCGACTCGCATCGTGATCAGCTCTCCAGCGTCGCGCCAACGGTGCCCAGCGACGCGACGGCACCGCGGACGAGCTCGGCGAAGGTGCCGGAAGTCCGTTCGCCACGGGCGCGCGCCTCGACGCGCCTGCGCCAAGCGCGACTCGCGCGGTCGCGCACGACGTCGCGCGTGCCGGGATCGAGGTCGAGCCCGTCGATCGCGCACGGGTCGTATTCGAACGAGGGTTCGAGCATGTCGTCGATGAAGAGCAGCTCGCGGCGCACGTGCTCGTGCAGGCGTTCGAGATCCGCGAAGCGATCGGGTTTCAGCGCGAGCACGGCGCGGGTCGGGGACGCAGCACGCGCCGAGGTCGCGGAGCTGTAGAGTTCCGCGCCCTCTTCCTTGGTGCGTCGCGCTCTCCGCACTGCGAGCACGTCGAGGCGCTCGCGAGCGGCCGGGCAGGCATCGAGGGCCACGCTGAGCGGTTCATCGAGGTGCAGCGTCCGGAAGGCGAGCAGGGCGTGGGCGAGAAAGGCCGCCTCTCGTTCACGGGGGTCGCGAAGCTCGTAGAGCGGCTCGCGCTGTTCCAGCCAGCGTGTCGCGCGCAGGTCGCCGCGTCGCTCGGCGTCGCGCTGAAGGAGGAAGACAGCCTCCTCGACGAGTTCCGGGGCGATCTCGATGCGGGTCATGTCGGCCTCCGCGGGCGTCAGTTCGGCTCGGGACGTGGAGTACCGCCGGGCACGCAACTCGAGGCGTGCGCGCAGGAGATGCAGGTGTCCTCGAGCGTCACCGAGGACTCGCCCGGTGCGAGCGTCGGGTCGCCGCAGGGAACCTCCAGCCGCCGACACTCGTTCTCGATCCAGCCGCATGCGAGTCGCGCGAGCGCAGCGTGGAACCCGCCGTCGGCGCAGGCTCCGATGCGGTGGAAGAAGGCCGGCGCCCAGCGCGCGAGATGCTCGGCCACGAAGCGGCGCTGCGCGTCGCGACAGACGCTCGCCAGCTCGGGCTCGTCGTGCTGCACCGCCCAGGCCTCCTTGGCGCACAGGAACTGCGCGAAGGCGAGCTCGATCCCGATGTGGTCCGCGCGTTCGTCGCAAGTGTCGTTGAGGCGCAGGCCGAAAGCGCCGTAGAAGCCCGAGAGATCCGCGATCTGGTGGTACTGCAGCAGGTCACCGGCGGCCCCGAGCCACTCCGACTCGTAAGGCGGGATGCCGGCGCGCGGAGTGTGGCCGATGAGGCGTCCGTAGGCGAACTCGGTCGAGCGGCGATCGCTTCCGGCGGCCACGCACGCCTCGGCGAGCGGGACTAGCTCGGGTGCGTCACATTCCTCGAGCGCAGTCCGCAACGCCTGACTCCAGTCGGACCCGACGAGCATCGAGCGCCCGGGGTGGCGGATGGCATCGCTCAGGAATCGATGCACGACGGCGCGCGCCAGGGCGAGATCGGCCGGAGAACGGGTGAGGGTGTCCATGGCTAGACCCAGTTGATGCGTTCGGAGGGACGAATGTGCAGCGGCTCCTCGACGGTCGTGCGGAAGAGCTCCTCGCCCTTCTCGCCGAACGCGATCACCGTGTCGTCGTGGAGCTGGAAAGGCTGGCCATGGATCTCGCCTTCGTACACCAAGGGGCCTTCCTCGATGTCGTAGCGGAAGATCATGCGGCTGTCGCGGCGGAAGAGCTGCAGCACGGCGAGCAGCTCGCGACCGGGCGCGAGGTACTGCTGGATGGCGTGCTCGACACCGGGGCCGAACATCTGCTCGAGGTAGGGCTTGGGCACCCACCGCGGCGGGATGTAGTAGCCGTTGGGCTCCGTGCCGAACTGCGGATAGAGCGGCAGCGCGACCTTCGCGACGTGGACGAGGTAGTACAGCGGGTGCTGGCGATCGGGCGTCCAGATACCGTCCTGCTCGGTCCGCACGAGGCCCTGCATGCGCACTTGCCCGATGCAGGCCGACATGCAGCGCGTTTCCGTGCGCGCGCCCTTCGTGTCGCGGTCGCGACCCTCGACGCGCGGATAGCAGCCGATGCACTTCTCGCTCGTGCGGGTCGTCGGCCGATACAGCGCCTTCTTGTACGGACATGCCTCGACGCACTTGCGGTAGCCGCGGCAGCGCTCCTGGTCGATCAACACGATGCCGTCCTCGGGCCGTTTGTAGATCGCGGTGCGCGGGCAGGCTGCGAGGCAGGCGGGGTACGTGCAGTGGTTGCACAGCCGCGCGAGGTAGAAGAACCACGACCTGTGCGTGGGAAGCGAGACGTCCGAGCCCTCGCGGACCCACTCACCGCGCTCGCCGCCGCCACCGGACGGCACGTCCTCGTACAGGTTGGGGGTGCCCCACTCCTCGTCGCTCGGCAGGTAACCGAGTACACGCTGCGAGGCCTCCGGTCGCGCGCTGCGGTCTTGGGCGGCCTCGAAGATGGTGCGCCCCTCGAACTCGCCGTAGGGAGCGTCTTCGGGCGCGCTGCCGTCCGGCGCGAACCACCGCACGCCCTCGGGATTGGCCTTGTTCAGGAGCTCGAGCAGCTTGACGTCCCAGTTGCGCGGGTAGCCGCCGTAGGGCTTGGTCTCGACGTTGGTCCACCACATGTGCTCCTGACCCTGCGCGAAGGTCCAGGTCGACTTGCACGCCATCGTGCAGGTCTGGCAGCCCAGGCAGCGATTGGTGTTGATGACGAACGCGAACTGCCGCTCCGGCCAGGCCCCTTCGTAGGGGTAGTCCATCTCGCGTCCCAGCTGCCAGTTGTAGACCGTTGCCATTGGCTCTAGCTCTCCGTGATCTCGATCCCGCGCGCCTTGCGCGAGCGCAGGAAGCACTCGCGAATCCGGTCGTTGCGACTGCGCAGCTCCTGCACCATGGCGAAGACCGCGATGTCGCCCAGTCGTTCCCACGCATGGTGCGCGAGGCGATGCTCGCTGCCGCGGAAGAGCTCCATCACCTCGGACACGCTGTGTCCAAGGCGCAGGAACTCGTCGGCGAAGCACTCGGCCATCACGCGCACGCTCTGGCCCGTGGGATCGTCGAAGGCCACACCGGCGAGCTCCATCGGATCGGTGGCGTCAGGTTCAAGCTTGGGCATGGGAGCTTCCTCACTCGATGTCCATGAACTGGCCCGCGATGTAGCGCTTCATCGCCTCGTTCTCCGCGCCGGGCGTGTAGCCCAGCGTGGCGACCTTCCACACGCCTACGCCTCCGAGGCCGCCGTCCTCGGCCTTCGTGACGCGCACGAGCGTCTCCTTCGGCACGGTGTTGATCGCGTGGTTGTCCGCCTCGCCGCCGAAGATGAAGCGTGTGGCCGCCTTGGCCTTGTGGAACAAGCTGTCGGTCTGGTGCATCGGCATGTGCCAGTTGCGCGTCAGGCTCTGGTGCGAGCCGTAGCGGAAATTGGCCTGATAGCCGGTGTCCGCGCTGAGCGCTCGACCGTCGGGCCGCGACTCGTGCGCCCTCACGCTGCGCTCCGTCGAGATGTAGGGAGCGTGCTTCATCATCACGATGTTGTAGGGATAGGCCGGGTTGTACATGGCTCGCACCATGCAGCGCGCGACCTTGTAGAACGGGTCCTTGGGGTCCGCGCCGTAGTACGGACGGTCGGCCGG
Source organism: Planctomycetaceae bacterium (assembly GCA_013360535.1). GTDB lineage: Bacteria > Planctomycetota > UBA1135 > UBA1135 > F1-120-MAGs118. Next base: position 13,657 of record JABWBL010000006.1, on the reverse strand, counting down.
GTTCGCGTCGACCCAGACGTAGTCGCCGTCGGCGATGCCCAGATCGCGCGCGGCGCCGGGGTTGATGTGCATCTGGTGCTCGCCGACGCCGGGCGAGCGCTTGTCGATGCGCCACGGGGCGCCGAAGTTGGAGTCGTACATCGCGTGCCACTCGACCGAGCTCCACTGCGAGTGCACTCGGTGGCGCGTCTTCGGGGTGAGCAGCAAGAATTGGAAGCCCTTCTCCCACAGGAAGTTCCGCGTTCCCTTGACCTCGGACCAGGGCAGCTTGACGTTGCGGATCGTGCGTTCGTCCCAGTGCTCGCAGTCGAGCGGCAGCCCGTAGTCCTCCGGTCGCACCCACGGGTTCGTGCTCACGATCACGTTGGGAAGGTAAGGCGTCGCCTCGGTGCCCTCGCGGTGCACGATGAAGTTCTCGCCGCAGGCGAGCGCCTCGTCGATGTCGGCGTAAGCGTTCATGCGCCCCGTGTCGGTGAAGAACGGCTCGTCGTCGTGCACCTGTTCCCAGAACGGGATACGCGGGTAAGTGCGGAACATCATCAGGGCCCCGCCCGGCGCGCCGTACTTGCCGGCGAGGATGTCCTCGACCTTGTAGCCGGACGTCGTCGTGCTCGTGTCGAGCAGGCGTTGCAGGTAGATCGAGCGCTTGCCCTCGTGCTCGAACTTGAAGTAGTCGTGGAAGCGCCGGTCGCCGGTCTGGACGCCGAGTTCCTTGGCGATGCCCGCGAGGATGGTCAGGTCATCCTTGCTCTCGTAGAGCGGCTTGATGCCGCCCTTCCAGACCTGCAGGAACGGGTTCGAGCACGAGGCCGTGACCTCGAGATCCTCGAATTCGACCCACGAATTCGCGGGCAGGACGACGTCCGCGTACTCGACGCTCGCGGTCATCTGGATCTCCGCGGTGACGATCATGTCGATGCGCGGGTTGGTGTTCTTCAGCATCGCGTAGGCGTGCTTCGCGTTGTTGAAGAGGTTGACGTTGCAGAAGTACAGCGCCTTCGTAGGCGTGGGCATGTGCGTCTCGCCGGTGAGGCACACGCGCCCGTGCTTGGGCGTCTCGACGATCAGCGGGCGATCGCCGTGGTTCCAGTAGGCCGGCTCCTCGTCCTTCGTGTAGCCGTGGGCGATGACGTCCTTGCCGTGCGCGTTCGGGTCGAGGTTGGGGTGGAACGGATCCTCATTGACCCAGCCCTTGAAGCCCGCTCCCGTCCACGGCGAGCCCTGGAACAGCGCGGCCTTGTAGTTGCCCGCCCACGTGTGGCAACCCGCCCCGCGGCGCCCGATGTTGCCGGTGAGCATCAGCGGCAGGTATGCCGCGCGGTTCATTTCCGTCGCGTGGAACCAGTGATTGATGCCCTCGCCCTGATGGATCGAGACGGGCTTGAACGTGGCGATGTCCTTCGCAAGTTCCTCGATCAGCGCCTTGGGCGTGTGCGTGATCGCGTGGACCGTGTCGAGGTCATAGTCGGCGAGGTGCACGACGTACATCGACCACAGCGTGCGGCATTCGATCTCCTGGCCGTCGACCAGACGGACCTTCACGATCCTGTCGAGCGCCGGCCGAACTCCGCGCGCGGCCAGCTTGCGGCCGACGTCGTCGCGCGTGACGGCGGCGAGCGAGTCGGTCGCCTCGTTCCAGACCACGAAGTCGCCGAGTTTCTCGTGCTGCTCCGCGGTCAGGCCCTGCAGCTTCCGGCTCGGTCCATCGGCCGCAAGGCTCGACGCATGGTTAGCGAACACCTCCGCCGCGCGCAGGCGCTTGCCCGTGTCCGTGCGCACGAGCAGCGGGAAGTCCGTGTAGCCGAGCACGAAGTCGCGGTCGTACCAGCCGCGCTCCATCATCAGTCGAGTGATGCCGAGGAACAGCGCCGCGTCCGTCGTGGGACGGATCGGCACGTGCACGTCGGCCTTCGACGAAGGCGCACCGTACTCGGGAGCGATCACGACGAGCTTCGCGCCGCGCTCCATGCACTCGATGAACCAATGCGAGTCGGTCATCTTGTTCTCGACCAGGTTCTTGCCGTCCATGATGATCAGCTTGGACGAGCGCAGGTCGTTGAAGTCGCACTCCGAGGCCTGCAGGCCGTGTACCCACGGGTGGCCGGGCGCCTGATCGCCGTGCCACGTGTAGTTCGACCACTGGCGTCCCGCGAGCGCGTGGTGCTCGTCGACGCCTCGCACGTGCACGTCGAGCAGCGCCATCGAGTTCGCGAGGCGATACGCGCCGTACTTGCCGAGCACGCCGAGCAGGCCCATGCCGCCGCGGAACTTGAGGCAGCGCGTTCCCGCGCCCTTCATTTCCGCGATCATCTCGGGCTCGTAGCCCTGCTCCGCAAGGCGTCTCGCGCCCTTGTCGCCGGAATAGTGCTTCGCAATCGCGACGTAGGCGCCGGCGACGTACCGGAACGCCTCGGCCCATGTCACGCGCACGAGCTCGTCCTGCCCTCGCTCGTAGAAGCGGTACTTCTTGCGCGCCTCGTCGTCGAGGTACGGATAGCCATCGTCCGCCCAACGCCTCCAACCCGCACGCACCATCGGGTACTTGATGCGGTACGGCGCATACACCACGCGATGGAACGTGTAGCCCTTCGCGCACTGCCGCGGGTTCCAGTTCGGGGTCGCCTTGTTGCCGTAGAGGTCCGCGTAGTTCTGGTACGTGTAGTCGGAACCCATGCGCACGATCACGCCGTTGCGCACGTAGGCCTTCACGCGGCAGGCGTGCGTGTCGTTCGGCGAACAGACCCAGGTGAAGCTCGAGTCGTAGGCGTACTGGTCGCGGTAGACCTTCTCCCAGTCGCGCGTGGGGTAGGCCGCCAGCGGATTGGGAACGTCGCCCGAGGCGAACGGCCACAGCCAGCCTTCGGGACTGGCGGCACTGGCGGCGCCGAGTACGGAGCCGACGGCGAAGAACGAGAGGAAGTCGCGACGGTTGGTGTTCATGGTGGCTTGCTCGTTCAGTCCGCGATGCGGAGCACATGCCAGACGGAGACGGACTTCTGACCGTTGCGGTCGCGTTGGTCGCCGTCCCACGCGGCCGCTCCGAGGAACACGCTGTCACCGGGTGCGAGCGGGAGCTCGCCTGGACAGCAGGCCTGCATCGGACGCGTCATCACCACGTCCCAGAAGCCGTTGGACCACACGCCCTTCGCCGTCAGCTTCGCGTCGGCGCCGGCGATGGGCGCGAGCGTGCCGAAACCGGTGGCGCTCAGCATCTCGCCCGCGCTCGTCCGGGTCGCTGCCGCCATCGGGTTTCCCGCGGCGCGTGCCGTGAGGTACAGCGCCTCGCTTTGCGGGTCGACATGGCCGTACATGTCGTCGGGCGTATCGGCGTGGAGCGCAGTCACGTCGCGCACCCCGGCCAGATCGAGCTCCCAACCCGCGCGCCACTGCCAGATGTTCACGGGCCGCGTCGGCTCGCCCATCGTGAACAGGGGCGGCTGCGCGCCTCGAGACCACTGCAGCGCGACGGCATCGGTGAAGAGGTCCTGCGCGAGCAGTTCGGTGCTCTGCGTGCGGTCTTCCCAGCTGATGCGCAGCGCCAGCGTCGAACCGTCATGCAGCGCGCGGATCGTGCAACCCTCGACACTGTTCGCCCGCGCCCACAGCGGCATGAGCGGCACCCATTGCTCCGCCGCCTGCGACCACGCGGCATCCTGCACGGTCTGCGGCAGCGTCCCGACTGCACGCTGTGCGACGAGCGTGCGCCGCGTCTGCGCGACGCGCTCTTGCATGCCGGGGCGGATCAGGCTGCGCACGTAGGCCGATACGCATGCCGCAAGCACGGGATCCTTGATCTCCGTCGCCGGCATTGGGCTGCCGGGCAGGCCGGCAGTGATGCGGCGCACGATGTCCGCGTGCGAGGAACCGCCTTTCAGGATTCCGCGCGTGAAGTCGCGCGGATACGCGGGCGTTCCATCCTCGTTGACCTGCGGCGAGTCCGCCGTGCCGGTCCCTTCCGCGCCGTGACACTTGGAGCAGTTCTCGACGAAGAAGCGCCGGCCCGCCTGAAGCTCGGCCGGAGTTCCCGCGCAGTCGGGCGGCACGGGAATCGGATCGCCCGGCGTCAGCGCGCGCGTCGCGATCGCGAGCGCCTCGGCGCGTTCGAGCGTCTCCTCGTCGGCCTCGGCGCGTTTCTGCAGGTCGTCGGCCCGGCCAGTGATCGCCAGTTCGCGTACGTAGCCGGCGAGCGCCAGCAGGTCCGAATCCGGCATCCACTCCCACGGCGGCATCGCCGAGCCTGGCATCCCGCGGCGCAGGACCGCGACGAGATCCGCTTCCGTGGGAACCTGATTCACCGTCGAGACGATGCGGAAGCGCGCCGAGCCGAAGTCGCGCGGCGCCGGGGAGAGCAGGTAGGCGGCCGCCCCGTCCCCGCGTCCGGAAGCGCCGTGGCAGGAGACGCAGTAGGTCGTGTACAGGCCGCGCCCGCGATTCGCGCAAGTGGCTGCCGGCTGGCTCGTGTCCGCTGCGAGCCCTGTGAGCTCGCAGGCACCCAGCGCGAGAGCGGCCATCACCGCCAGCCCGATGCTCCACGACACGTGACGTGTGTTCATCTCGGTCTCCTTCTCGACTCGCGGATCGCTTCCGATCTCGCCAGCACGCTGGCGCGGCAGGGAACGGCAGAGCTCCTCGGGAGCCGGTTCGCCGCGCCTCTTCCCACGTTCTTCGCTCATGCGGCCCAGTGAACGCGATCGGACGACGCGCTCGCCTTGACCGATGTCAAGGGCGTCGAGGTTCTGCGGCCGCGACGCGGCGCTCGCGTCCATACTGCGAGAGATGGATGTGTTGCACGATGCCCTGGGCCGGCCGCTCCGCAGCCTGCGCGTGTCGGTCACCGACCGCTGCAACCTGCGCTGCGCCTACTGCATGCCGGAGCAGGGCTATCGCTGGCTGGAACGCGAGCGGTTGCTGCACTTCGGCGAGATCGCGACGCTCGTCGATGCGTTCTGCTCGCTCGGAGTGGAGGCGGTGCGCATCACGGGTGGCGAGCCGCTCGTGCGTCGCGAGCTGCCGAGACTGGTCGAGCAGCTCGCGCGACGTCCGGCGCTGCGCGACATCGCCATGACCACCAACGGGATGCTGCTGGCCGAACACGCCGAGGCGCTCGCGCTGGCGGGCCTGCAACGCGTCACGGTGAGCCTCGACACGCTCGACGAGCGCACCTTCGAGCGCATCGCCCGTCGTCGCGGACTGCCCGAGGTGCTCGCGGGCATCGCAGCCGCAGCCAGACTCTGGCCCGGACGCGTGAAGCTCGACACCGTCGTCCTGCGGGACGTCAACGACGCGGAAGTTGACTCACTGCTCGAGTTCGCGCGCGAGCGCGGCATCGAAGCGCGCTTCATCGAGTACATGGATGTAGGCGGCGCGACGCACTGGACGCCCGAGAAAGTCGTCTCGCGCGACGAGATCCTGCGCCGGATCGAGCGTCGCCACGGCTCCATCGAGGAAGTTCGCGAGCGCTCGTCCGCACCGGCGGAGCGCTTCCGCCTCGGCGACGGCACGGTGTTCGGGATCGTGGCGTCGACGACCGCGCCATTCTGCACCCGCTGCGATCGCAGCCGCCTGACGGCGGACGGACACTGGTACCTCTGCCTCTACGCTCGACTCGGGCTCGACCTGCGCGCCCTGCTGCGAGCGGGCGCCTCTACCGAGGAGCTCGCGCGGCGCATCGCGAAGACCTGGCAGGTGCGAAGCGAGCGCGGGGCCGAAGAACGGCTCGGCGAGCGTGAGCGCGGACCATACGCCGACTCGAGCGCGCTCCGCGAGGATCCGCGGCTCGAGATGCACACGCGCGGAGGTTGAACTCGCGTGCAAGGCTCCGACTCCCTCGCTTCCTTTGAATCGGCCACACGGCCGCGCGGCTCGTCCACGATCGCGCGGCGCCGCGCCTGGACGCTCGTCGCCGTCCACCTCGCGATGGTGGCGCACTACGTCCACTGGAAGCTCGTCGGCCGCACCCTCGCGCCGCTCGAGCTGAACGAGGCCGTCTACACCGCGGCCGAAGGTGTCGTCACCGCCGGTTTCGTGCTGCTCGCCGTACTCGTGCTGGCGAGCGCCGTGTTCGGGCGCTTCTTCTGCTCCTGGGGTTGCCATGTCCTCGCGCTGCAGGACCTGTGCGCGCATTGGCTCGAGCGCGTCGGGATCCGCCCGCGCCCGCTGCGTTCGCGCGTGCTCTTCGCGATTCCGTTCCTCGTCGCGGCCTACATGTTCGTCTGGCCGCTCGCGTACCGTGCGTGGCTCGGGCTCGACGTCGAGCTTCACCAACGTCCCGCCGGAACGGCGTGGTCCTCGTTCCTAACGGATGACTTCACTCGCAACCTGCCGAGCTGGCCAGTCGCGCTCGCGACGCTCGCGACCTGCGGCTTCGCGAGCGTGCTCTGGCTCGGCTCCCGCGCCTTCTGCAGCCATGCCTGCCCCTACGGTGCGCTGTTCTCGCTCGCCGATCGTGCCGCGCCCGGACGCATCGTCGCGCGCGGCGACTGCAGCGACTGCGGGGCTTGCACGGCCGCCTGCCAGAGCCACATCCGCGTGCACCTCGAGCTCACGCGTTTCGGCACGGTCGTCGACCCGGCCTGCCTGCGGGACCTCGATTGCGTCGCTGCCTGTCCGGATGGGCGCGTGCGCTTCGGGTTCGTTCGTCCGCCGTTGCTGAAGGGACTGACCGTCTGGCACGGCCTCGATCGCAAGTGGGATGCGAGCTGGGGGGAGGAAGCGCTGCTTCTCGCCGTCGTGTCCGTCGGGGTGTTCTCGTTGCGCGGCCTGTTCGATGTTCTGCCGCTGCTCCTGACCGTGATCGTGAGCGTGATGCTGGCCTTCGCGGTGTTCCAGTCCACTCGCTTCCTGCGCGGGAAGCGCCTGCGCGCGCTGGGCCGGGAACTGCGGAATGAGCGCGGCGTCACGGGCGCCGGTCGCGTGTGGGTCGTCGCGAGCAGCGTCCTGCTGCTCGCTGTCTGCGAGAACGCGGTCGTGCGGGCTGCGGAGCTGCTCGCAGGCTCGAGACTGGCGTCGGCGCAGGCGACCAACGAGCGAGGCGGATCGGCGAGGCTCGCCTCATCGGCGCTCCGCCTCTACAGGTTCGTGGAGCGTCTCTCGGTCGATCCACCGGCGGACCTGCGCGAGCGCGTCGAGCTCGCTTCAGCGCTCACGCGAGCGGAGGCGATCGAACCGCAGTTCCCGACACCGGCCGAGTTCGCCTCGAGTCTCGCCCGGATCGAGCAGCTCGCCGGAATCGGGCGCATCGCCGATGCACTGGAGCTCGCAAACGCGCTGGCGACACGCTTCAGCCACAGCGCCATCGCGCACTACCAGCACGGGGTGCTGCTCGCCGCGAGCGGGCGGGAAGCGGAGGCGCTGGCGGCCTTCGAGCGCTCGGTCGCGCTGGCCCCCGATGATGTCGATGCTCAGAACAACCTCGGCTTCCTGCTGATGCGGATGGGGCGCGCTCCCGAGGCCGAAGAACCCCTTCGACGGGCCGCGGAGCTCGGTCCGCTCCACGCCGCGGCGCGCTTCAACCGTGGTGCGTGGCTCCTACTCGAAGGACGTGCATCGGAGGCGTTGCCGCACTTGCGCGCAGCGAGCGAACTCGACGCGCGATACGGCCCGATCGTCGACGATTTGCTCGCCACACCGACCCCCACGACACCCCGGCGCTGAGGGCGCGCTTCGCCGCCTTGATTCTCGTCAAGACGCGTTCGCGCGACGTGGATCAGACTCGAACTTGCGACGCTCCCGAAGTGGGTTCTTCGCAAGGCCCAGGAGTCAGTCCATGTCGCCCACGCGCACCTGCATCGCCCTGATCGCGCTCGCCCTGCTTCCCGTCACGGCCACCGCACAGACACCACGTTCTCCGGCGAAGCTGTTCGCGGCCGCGTGCGCGACCTGCCACGGCGCCGATGGCCGCGGCGGACCGAGCTGGACCGACACGGGATCCTGGGCACCCCCGATCGCGTATGGCCTCACATCGTCGCAAACCGCCGTCGAGGAACATGTTCGCTGGCAAGTCCGCAACGGGGCCTACCTCGTCGGCGGATTCGACTTCCGCATGCCGGCCTTCGGGCTGGAGGTGATCAGCGACGTCGAGCTCGACCAGCTCGTTCAGTGGCTGGTCTACGCGCCGCCCGTCGGCGCCGCGCACCCGCAGCTCGGCGTGCCGGCTCCGCCGGTCCCACAGGGCCGGGCGATCGTGCTCGAGATCCTCGACGAGGCTCCTTGGTATCGCGACGACGGGAGCGATACGCGCGACATGGACATGGACACTCGCCGCGTCGTTCTCTCGCCGGGCGAGTACGTGAAGGTCTACAACCGCGGCAAGACATGGCACACCGTCTCGAACTCCGCGCTGGGCGTCGACACGGGCTTCATCGGCTACTCGAACAACATCCCCGGACAGGACGTCGGCTACTACTACCTCGAAGCGACCGACCTCGCCGACGGCGACCAGCGCTACTACTGCGCGCTGCACCCCTACATGCAGGTGCAGATCGTGACGGCGGCACACATGCCGATGGGGCTGACGCACGTGAGCAAGCTGCCGCTGCCCCCGCCGCGCCTGAAGGGCCTTGGCGAACTGTGGGTGGGCCTGCAGACCTTCGCGTACGCTGGCGCGCCCAACGGAGCCGTCGACGTGTTCGACGCTCAGGACTGGAGTCGCACGCACGTCCCGCACGTCGGCAACAACCCTCACAATGGCTGGAGCGGCAAGTCGCGGGACTGGAACGGCCTGCTGCGCGACGTCGTGGTCTTCTCGAACTGGCACGACGTCACGGCCACTGTGCTGGATGCCAGCACGAAACAGGTGATCGGCGACATCCCGATGGGAGCTGCGACGGCGCACGTGATGACCGCGCCCCGCAATCCCTCCCCCACGACGGGCTCGGATCGCTGGTTCCTGACCGTGATGGGGAACAACCGAGTGCAGGAGTTCGATCCGCTGCTCGCGCTCCAGTGGGGCCGGCCCGACGTTCCCGCGCTCGGGCAGAGCTCCGGTGCTGGCGGCGCGCCCGCCTTCTCCCCGCACGGCCTGTGGTTCCTCGACGACGGCGACCACTTCATGACCGCGAACACGCTCGGCGCGAGCGCGTCGCTCTACTCCATCTCACGTCCTTGGACCGATCCCGACGGGCGCTGGGGCGTTGGCGCCGAGGTCGCGCGCATCCCGACGGCTGGTCGCTCGCCCCTCGCCGCGGGCATCGTCAACACGGGCTCACCGGGGTCGACCGCGTACGTGGGCTTCACGAACAACGCCGGCTCCGACGACGTCAGCGTGTACTCGATCGACGCCACCGCAGGCTCGGAGAGCCTCGTCCGCACTCCGGTCGCGGCTCCATTGGGCAATGCGGCCGGCAATCTCGCCCTGAGCGACGTCACGGCGACACCCGTGCGCTGGGCCCACATGCCAATCCAGGCGATCGTGAGTCCGCCGGACGCCAATGGACATCGGCGCTTCCTCGTCGTGTGCAACAAGGCGTCCTTCAACGTCTCGATCGTGCCGCTCGATGCCGCGGGTCAACCGACGGGTGTCTACACGTTCCCCGCCGGGCTCGGCTGTCACGGCGTCGCGTTCGGTCGCAAGGCGACGATCGAGCCGGGCCGCTTGAGCTACTTCGCCTACGTCACCAACACCTTCGAGAACTACGTCGGCGTGTACGACCTCGAACGCCTCGAGCGACTCCTGCGGCTCGAAGCTGTGGGTGCGGCTCCGCTCGCTTTCCGCCCCGGCGGCGCAACCGAGCGAGTCCTCGTCGAAGGCCACGCGGCGCTCGCGCTCACTGGACAAGCCAGCGCCATCGTTCCGCTCACGACGTTCTCACCCGACGCCCGCGGCCTCGTTCACGTTGGCGACTTGCCCCTCACCCTGCCGGGAACTCCCGGACCCCGCTGCTACTTGCAGGAACACGTCTGGGTCGACGTGCCCGGCTGGGGGATGACCCACCTCGACCTCGACCTCAAGACCGACACGGGGGCGATGGGCCTGTTCGTCCGCCAGCATCCACTTCCCTGGTGAGGCGCACGTCACGCCAGCGCCGCGACCACGATTCCCCACAGCGCGCTCCAGGCCGCTTCGCGCAGGCCGCGAGCGCGCAGGGTCATTCGGTCCCAGGCCGCGTCGGCGTGCAGAGTGCGGGCGACGAGCAGGCTGCGCCAGCAGGCGAAGAGCCACAGGGCGAGGAACAGCGTGAGCGCGTGCGTGGGAGTGGCGCCGAGCGCGAGCGCGGCACCGGAGGCGGCGAGCGTGAACGGCGCGAGGCTCGCGGCGAGGGTGAGCGGATCGAGGATGCCGCGCCGGCGCGCGAGTGCGAGACCGAGGCCTCCACAGGCCGCAGCAGCGACGAGTGCGACGAGGAAGGAGCTCGGAGCGCCGAGCGCGAGCGCTGCCGCTGTCGACAGGCCCGTGAGAACCAGCCCGAGCGACGCACGCTTGCGGTGGCGCGAGATTCCGGCGGAAACGGCCGCGAGCGCGAGGAAACCTCCCGCGAAGGCCGTGCCCGCGAGCAGGCCGAGCTCGACGAAGCCACGCTCGACCGACAGGGTGCCGACGGCCGTCGACACGCACAGCGTGATCCACGCTCCGTGCGAGCGCAGCGGGTCCGGCATTCCGGTGCGGTCCATGCTCTCCGCACGCTACGGCGCGAGCTCGGCGCGCCGCAGCGGGCCAGACTGCGCAGCGCGCCGTGGAGTCGGGAGGCGGAGCTCCTCCGCGGTCGCCCTCACGGGCACCACTGGAAGCGCAGGCCGGGCGAGAAGTTGCTGCCCGTCGGCGCCGCAGGGTCGCGGTACCACACTTGCGTCCAGACCACGTCTCCGGGCGCGAACGGAACGCCGAGCGCCCACGGTCGGCTGGTGCGCCACTCGTGGAAGTCGAAGGCGAGCGAGCCGTCGCAGGCGCCGGAGGTTCCGCCGGTCGAGCGCGGGTCCGTGCGCTGCACCGGCGCTCCGACGCAGCGTGTCGTCGTGCCCCACGGCTGCTCGACGCCGCAGCTCGTGCCGTAGAGCACGAGCGCGTTGCGCTGGCCGGGCAGGTCGGTCGCGCGGATCAGGAAACCCTGCGATTGCGCGAGGCTCGTGCTGCCGAGGCCCACGATCGTCGGCTGGCAGCCCTCGGACGACGGCCCCGCGGGGCAGGCGCCGATCGGCACCGGCGGCAGGCATTCGGTGCGCAGGAACGGGAAGGCGCCCATGTCGACGCGCGTGCCGTCGGGGTCCTGCGCGAGCGGATCGCCCCGATCGATGCACGGAGAGTGCAGCTGCAAGTGAAAGTCGCCGCCGGGTGCATCCCAGAAGAGCGGATTGGCGTCGAGGTTGCCCACGCCGGGGAAACCGCCACCGATGTTGGAGTACTGCACGCTGCAGCTCGGATCGACGTCGCCGCCAGCGTTGTCGCGCACGATCGAGTTCGTGATCGTGGCCCCCAGCGCACCGACTCCACCGCTCTCGACCACCACGCAGCGGTCGAGCGTCGTCCCGAACACGCCCCCGCCGATGTCCGCCCCGTTGCCGCGGAACACGGTGCGCAGCGCGCTCCCGCCCCACGCGCCGCCGCCACAGCCAGGAGGCCCACCCGCTGACGCGAAGATGGAGTTGCCCTCGACGCGGCAGTCCTCGAGCGTGCAGGACAGCAACCCACCGCCGCGGCCGGGTCCCTCCCACGGGTTCGCGGCGTTGCCGCGGACCAGACATTCGCGCAGCACGCTGTTGCGCGCCCCGCCGGCCGAGAAGTCCGCGTAGTTCTGGAAGAGCGTGCAGCGCAGCAGCGTCGAGCTGTCCGCCCCACCGGCCCAAGCGTCGGAGGCGTCGCAGGAGCGCGCCGCGTTCTGCCGGATCGTGCAATCGACCGCGTAGCAGCCGCTGATGCCGGCGCCATAGGCCGAGGTGTTGCGCTCGATGGTGCAGTGATCGAGCGAGACCCCCAGTGCTCCGCCGCCGTAGGTCGTGGTCCGGTTCTCGCGGATCGTCGAGTAGGCGACCCAGAACTGCGACGAGTGACCCAAGACTCCGCCCCCCCAGTCCTCGACGTTGCAGAAGGACGGATCCGCGTAGCCACCGTTGGACTCGATCAAGCTCGAGTGCATCACGCCGACCGCGTTGACCGCCGCGACGCCGTCCCCGCGCGCCGCGTAGTTGCCGCGCACGATGCAGTTCGCGACGACGGCGTAGCCCGAGCCCTCGATCAGGATGCCGCCGCCGCAGGGCACCCAGAGGCCGGGCACGAAGCCTCCGGAGCCGTTCTCGAGCGTGAAACCGTCGAGCACGGGCGAGCCGGCGCGCAAGTGCGCGACGGGGCCGTCTTGCGCGCCGCGCAGCTTCGTCGACTCCGGGCCCGCGAGACCGAGGACCGCGATCGACTTCGACTCGAAGTCGATCGACTCGAAGTAGGTGCCGGGATGCACGCGCACCTCGTCGCCATGCGCTGCCGCGTCGATGCCCTGCTGCACCGTGCGGAAGGGACTGGCGGAGGAGCCGTCGCCGCCCCAAGGCGCGCTCGCATCGACCCACCACGTGTCGGCTGCGGCCAGCGAACTCGATCCGACGAAGGCCAACGCAAGTCCGAGCGGACGAAGGAACGACCGTGCCATCGAACACCTCCGCGCGGATCGTCGACCCGGGAGGCGCGCTCCCCCAGCGGGGCGCTGTGGGTAGCCGGGAGTGCCCTCGCGTTCGCCGCGTGCTAACGCACCCAGGCGAGCCAGACGCGCTCGAGGGCGGCGAGGTCGACGCCGGTGAGCGCGAGCTTGGTCGCGAGCTCGGGGTCGTGCGAGCTCTTCCACTCGGCCCAATAGAGGCGCGGGATGTCGCTCCAACGCGGCTGGAAGCCGTCGGTCTTCGCGCCCAGCCGCAGGAACTCGTGCAACGAGCCGCCTTGCGCCCAGACGTCGAGGCCATCGATCCCAAGCTCGTTGTGGCCGTTGAACTCGCGCGAGTCGTAGCGGAAGAGCTGCGCGAATGGGACGAAGTTCTCGGAGAACGGCTTCGTCATCTCGCGCAGGCGCTCGACCAGATCCTCGCGCGGTGCGAACGCGAGCTTCTTCGCTTTCAGCGTGTAACCCGAGTAGTGCATCTGCAGGCCGTTGAGGAACCACGGCGCGTGACCGCCGGGACCGCCGCGCAGGTCGATGTACTCCGCGACGACGACGCTCTGCAGCGCGCGCTCGACGACGCGCTTGCCGTGGGTCGTGTCGGTGACGTACAGGTGCAGCGAGGCATCGCTCGTGCGCCAGAACGCGCTGTCGACGCCGTTGCCGCCGGCGGCGTGGTAGCTGGCCTCGGCAGAGTAGAGGTAGAGCGTGCTCCGGGTGCGCTCCCACTTCGTGTCGGGCTTGGGCGGGTCGAGGTCGCGCTCGACCTGCCGCAGCAAGAGCGACGCGCGCTCGGCAAGCTCGCGCGCGGGCTTCGCGTCGGCGAAGTCGCGCAAGACGAAGTAGTCCGGCGTGAGCTCGAGCTTCCAGCCGGTCTGGGTCGCGACGAAGGCCTCGAGCCGCTGCTCGCGCGCCTGCGGCGTCTCCTTGCGCAGGTCCACGGGCGCCTGAAGCCCCGCGAGGGCCGGAAGGAGCGCGAGCAGGGCCAACGCGGGACGTCGCATGACGCGACTAGCCTACGCTGCGCAGGCGGTCACAGGCGCGGTGGCCCGGCTCGGTCAGCGCGGAACGGCGCGTGCGGCGTG
>JABWBL010000371.1 GCA_013360535.1 Planctomycetaceae bacterium | reverse complement strand
GTCAGCCCGCTCGTGTTCCGCAGCGCGAGCGAGACGCCGCGCGCGCCGCGCCGCTTCCGGGTCGAGGTCGTCGAGTCGACGCGCGACCTGTCGCCCGCCGCCCGTGCCTGGATCGAGACCGCCTCGAGCGGAATGCTCAGCCAGCACAACATCTGATCGATCCTTCCTTCCGACCCACGCCTCGCCCTGCACCCCATGTTCCGCCACCTCGCCCTCGCCGCCTGCGCGCTCGGCCTCGCCTTCGGGCTGGCCGGCTGCGACGCGTCGTCGGCTTCGGAGTCGGCGCAGAACGTGGGCAACACGGCGATCGTGCTGCAGTCGCCGGTTCCGGCGGAGCCGCTGCTGCGCAAGATGTCGACGGCGGCGACGGACGCGGTCTATCGCGGCGTGCGACGCGTCGAGCAGCACTGGACGATCGCGGGGCAGGCGCTCTCGAGCACCTACCGCGAGGAAGTGGCGTCGGACGGGCGCGGACGCTGGTCGCTCGAGACGGTCGAGCTCGTCGCGCCGACCTTGGCGAGCCCGCAGCAGGACCTGTGGCGGATGCTGCAGGAATCGCGCGAGGGCTTCCTCTTCCGCTACCGCGACTTCCGGCTGTTCGACGTCGCGCAGATGGCGACCAACTACACGACGCTGCTCACGGGCAACATCGTGGATGTTGCCGGCCGATCGTGCGTCGAGATGGTCTCGACGCTGCGCCTGGGCCGCGGCTTCACCTACAACCTGTGCGTCGATCGCGAGAGCGGCCTCGTGCTGCGCTGCGAGCAGGTCGCGCCGAACGGCGCGCGGATGGGTCTCGTCGAGTTCGAGTCGATCGAGTTCACGCCCGTGTTCCCGCCCGACCAGCCGTGGCACGTCGTGAGCAACGACGAGCGGCCGCTGCCCGCGGGCCAGGCTGCGGCACAGCTCGTCGGATTCGAGCCCGTGCGGCCGCTGCGCGCGCAGCCGCGCTTCCGCGTGCTCGAGTCGACGGTCGTCACGTCGCCCGATCCGAACCAGCCCGGCACGCTCGCGTGGGTGAAGACCACGCTGACCGATGGGATCGAGGTCGTGTTCGTGCTGCAGGGTGGGCCCGATAGCTCGGTCGGCGTCGGCGACGTCGTGCGCGTGAGCCCGTCGGTCGGGCCGTGGAACCACGTCGAGGGCGTGCTCAGCGGCCAGCGCCTGATGGCGATGGGGCGCGTGTCGGTCGACGACCTGCTCGACCTGCTCGACGAGAACTTCTGAGCACGCGCCGCGCGCCGCGCGGAAGATTCTTCCAGGCGCGGGAAGGCTCTCGAAACTCGCGCGCTTTCCGTCCTCGTGCTGGACAGCGGTGTAGGCTCTAACCGAGTTCGAGCCATCCCTCGAGACACACCCATGCACGAAGATCGCGACGAAGGCCAGTCCTATTCCGACGCCAACCTCGAGTCGGCGGAGTACCGCGAGCGCTTGAAGCGCAAGCTCAACTGCCTGATCGCGGTCCTCGAGGTCGCGACGGCGAAGGTCAAGCAGTCGCTCGCGGGGCCCGCGCCCGATCTGGAGCGGCTGACGAAGATCCAGAAGAACCTGCAGGACACGCTCGAGGTCTGCCTGCGCGCGCGTGCGGCGCTCGAGCGACGCGGCGGGCTGCCGGAGGACGTGAGCCGCGATCTGGCGGCGGCGGTGAACCCCGACGTGCTCGGGTTCCCGACGGCGCCGGCGGAGAGCGTGGTGCGGCGCGAGTACCGCGCGGCCGCGGCGAAGTCCGACGAGAAGGCGCGCTTCAGGGAACTGCCGAAGATCGACAAGCAGATGATCGGGTCGGTGGACCTCGACGAGCTCTCGCGCAAGCTGCAGGGCTGAAGCGACGGCACGCGGAAGCGCTCGAAGGCACGCAGGGAGTCCGCGAGCGGGCTCCCTGCGGTCGTTCGGGGGACGCGCACGAGGTACAAGGGGCGCGTGGGGGAACAGCGGAGCGAGGCGTGGAAGGCGCGGACGGTGGCGCGTGCGCGCAGGGTCGTGCTCGCGCGGCCGGCGGGCGAGGACGAGGCGGAACTGCTCGCGCTGCGCCGCGCGAGCTGGGCGTTCCTCGCGCCGTGGGAGCCCGACCTGCCAGGCGTCGATCCGCTCGGGCCGTCGTGGTTCGTGCGCTACATGAAGTTCGGGCCGCAGCAACGCCGCGAGCGCTGGCTCGTGCGCATGCGGCGCTCGGGCGCGATCCGCGGCTCGATCACGCTGGGCGAGATCGACATGGTGGCGCGCAAGGCGACGATCGGGTACTGGATCGGTGCGCGGCATGCGCGGCGGGGCTTGATGAGCGAGGCGCTCGGGCTCGCGCTCGCGCAGGCCTTCGACGTGTACGTGCTCGAGCGCGTCGAGGCTTTCGTCCTGCCGGAGAACGAGCCGTCGAAGCGCCTGCTCGCCAAGCTCGGCTTCCGGCTCTCAGGGATCGCGCGCGGGTACCAGCGCCTGCACGGCGAGGACCGCGACCACGAGCGCTGGGAACTGGCGCGCGCTCAACGGCCCCAGTCGCGCAGGTAGCGGAAGTCCTGGTTGATCGTGCGCTGCGAGAGCTTCGCGATCAGCGGCATGACGCGCTTGAACTGCGTGGCCGCGATGCGTGCGGCGAGGCGGCGCACGAAGTCGACCTCGAAGCCGGCGGCGACGAGCTCGTCCTCGGTCAGGCGCTCGTCGACCATGTGGTGCAGCAGCCGGTCGGCGTCGGCGTAGCTGAAGCCGAGCTCGCCCTCGTCGGTCTGGCCCTCGAACAGGTCGGCGCTCGGCGCCTTGTCGAGGATCTCCGCGGGCACGCCGAGGTGGCGCGAGAGCTGGTAGATCTGGTGCTTGTAGAGGTCGCCGATCGGGTTGAGCGCGCTCGCGGAATCGCCCCACTGCGTCGAGTAGCCGAGCAGGATCTCGGTCTTGTTGCTCGTGCCGACGACGAGGCCCTTGAACTCGACCGACTGGTCGTAGAGCACGATCATGCGGCAGCGCGCCATCACGTTGCCGCGGCGCATGCGGTCGCTGACGCCCAGCGCCGCGAGGTAGCCGTCGGCCATCCCGGTGATCTCGACCTTCCTGGTCGTGATGCCGAGCGCCTTCGCGAGCAGCCGTGCATGCCCTTCGCTGTCGGGATTCGACGTGCGGTAGGGCATCATCACGCCCAGCACGTTCTCAGGCCCGAGCGCGCGCGCACACAACGCGGCGACCAGCGCCGAGTCGACGCCGCCGGAGATGCCGAGCACCGCGCGCGAGAAGCCGGCGCTCGCCAGTTCCTCGCGCAGGAACTGCACGAGCAGCTGCTCGACCAGCGGCGGATGGATGTCGAGCGGATTCATGCGCCCCTCCCGCGCCCGATGCGCTCGATGCCCTTTTGCAGGAGCCACGGCTTCGAGTCGCGCAAGAGCGGCGTCGCCACGCGCGCGCGCCGCAGCTCCTGCGACGTGATGTGCGCCTCGAGACGGCCGGTCTCGAGGCCTTCGATGCGGCCACGCTCGATCCCGAACGGATCGATCACGCGCGAGCCGCCCCAGAAGAACACGCCGTCTTCCCAGCCGACGCGGTTGGAGTAGACGACCCAGGTCTGGAACAGGATGCCGTGCGCCTCGAGCAGCGTGCGCCACAGGCGTTCGCTGGCGAGCTCCTTCGAGCCGTGAGCGACGCCGCGGCCGGGACTGCAGCTGGGAATCAGCATGGCGTCGACGCCGTCGAGGAAGTGCTGGTAGCCGCTCGACACGTGCCACACGTCCTCGCAGATCATCAGGCCGAAGCGCCCGTGCCTCGACTGGAACGTGGCGAAGCTGTCGCCGGCCGCGAACTCGCGCATCTCGTCGAACATGCCGTAGGTGACGAGGTGCACCTTGCGGTGCACGTGCACGACGCGGCCGTCCTCGAGGAACGCGCAGGAGTTGTAGATGCGGCCGTCGGGCCCGCGCTCGACGAAACCGACGGCGATCGAGATGCGCCGCGAGAGCTCGAGCAAGCGCGCGATCTCGCGCGAGTCGAGCGCCAGCGCCACTTCCGCGGTCTGGTCCTTCAGGAAGTACCCGGTCAGCGAGAGCTCGGGGAACAGGATCAGCTGCGAACCCGCGGCGATCGCGGCCTCGACGGCCGTGACGTGCTCCTCGAGGTTGCGGCCGACGTTCCCCAGCGCCGGGTTGGTCTGAGCCACCGTCAAGCGACAGTCCATGGGCAAAGATCCTATCCGGCGGCGGCGCCACGCACCCCTGCCGCCGTGGCGGAACAGGTCAGGAACGGCGGGGCGCGCGCGTGTGCTCGAGCGCGGCCCGGGCGAG
>JABWBL010000370.1 GCA_013360535.1 Planctomycetaceae bacterium | reverse complement strand
GCCGGCGCCGCCGGAGCCCGCCGCCGCACGCGGCCCGCTCCGCGGACGGATCGTGCGCGACGCCGCGGGCTACGACGGAGCGATCCTCATCGCTCTCGAAGGTGGTCGCGTCCCGCAATACACGCAGGCACGCTGGATCGAGGCCGAAGACGGCTTCGAGGCACGTTTCGAGATCCAGCAGGGCGTCACCGGTGCCCATACGCTTCGCCCGATCGCGCTCGACGGTCTGGCGCTTTTCGAGCCGCCGTTCGCGACGATCGACGCCACGACGGGCGAGTGGTCCTTCGAGTGCCGTGGGCGTCGCTCGCCCACGCCGATTCCCTGCGAGCTGCGCGCAGCGGACACGCTCGCCGCGCTCGATTCCTGCGTCCTCGAGTTCCTCCTGCCCGGTGGCACGTACGTCGAGTACCGGGCCCTCGATTCCGGCGCATCACGCTGGGCCGTTTCCAGCCACGATTTCCGCTGGAAAGTGCGCGACGGCTCGCCCTTCGACTGGCTCGACGAGTCCGCCGACGTGCGCTGGCGCCTCTCCGCCCCCGGCTTCACGTCGCTCGAAGGCGATCGTGCGGCGTGGGCTTCGGGCCGTTTCTCCGTGCTGCTCCAACGCGCCCCATCCGCGCGCTGACGCGCTCGGAAGGAAACCGGAAGGCGCGGGCGCGCCCCAACAGCGAGGGCCGACAACCGCGAACGGCTGCCGGCCCCGGAGCTCGAACGAAGTCGGCGGTGCCGACTCGCTCAGGAAATCACGGCACGTACGTCATTTCGACGGCGTCCGAGAGGTTCGTCGCCTTGCCAGCCGGCGGGTCGCGGAACCACGCCTGCACCTGAACGACGTCGCCCGCCGACCAGGGGTTGCCGAGCGCGGTCGGGTTGGCGGCCTGGAAGGCGTTCCAGTCGAGGGTGAGCGTGCCGTCGCAGGCGTTGGTGGTGCCGCCGGAGGTCTGCGTGCCGGTGCGCTGCGTCGGGGCCTTCACGCACAGGAAGCTGGTGGCGTTCCAGGGCGCGGAGGACTGGCCGGTGATCGAGTAGAAGATCAGGCCGGACTTCTGGCCCTCGACGTTGGTGACGGTGATGTTGCAGGCGTTGGCGGCGGCGACGCTCGGGTTGGCGCTCGCGCTGATCGACGCGACGCAACCGTTGGTCGTGGTGCCACCCGTGCAGTAGTTCGTCGGAGCGGCGGGACCGCCACCGCCGATCCACGTGGCGGCCGAGAACGTGCCGCTTCCGGTGAAGGGCGACGGAACGGTGCCGACCTGCAGGCCCGTGGCGACGTCGAAGATGTAGAAGTTGGCCTGCGTCGTGTTCGGGCCGTCGGAGACGTAGTAGGCGAGGCCGTTGGCGACGGCGAGCGCGTCGATGTCGGTCTCACCGGCCGGGTACGGCGCGATGAAGGTCGTGGTCTGCGCGACCGTGTCGATCGAGTAGAGACCACGAACGAGCGGGGCGGCCGCGGCGTCGGTCAGGCCGTAGAGGATGCCCGTCGACGCGTCGTGCTCGAGGCCACCGAAGTCGAACGTGGTCGGGTAGGCGTAGAGCAGCGTGCCGACGCGCGTCGTCACGTCGATCTCGTACACCGCCTCGGTGGCGATGTTGCGCGTGCCGTAGAGCTTGCCGTTGGCGAAGCTCAGCGAGACGTAGTTGACCGACGCGTTGTTGTAGGTGAGCGCGCCGAGCAGCGTCGGCACGAGCGGGTTCTGGTACGGCGAGGAGTACAGGTTGCCGCCGTTGTTCCAGTACAGCGTGTTGGTCGAAGCGTCGTAGGCCATGCCCCAGGCCTTGGCTTCGGCGGTGGTGCCGCTGTAGAGCGCGGTCGCGGCGCCGGTGGTGACGTCGATGTGCCAGATGGTGGCGGTGCTGGATTGGTCGTTCGCGACGACGAGCTGCGCCTGCGCGACGCTCGCGAGCAGCGAGCCCGCGATCAAGCTGAGGATCTTGGAGGAAGTCATGTGTGGAGACTCGGCGATGGTGAGGTGATTCGGGAATTCCGTCCGTGCCCCTGCTGGTCACGGCTCGGCTGGCGACGCCGGCCGGCGGCGATCGCGCGAACCAAGGTAGACGGAGTGCTCCGGGACGGCTACCGGTGAAATGGGCGAGTTCCGGCGGCTTTTCGTGCCTCGAACGCTCGTCCGGGATCTGGCCGCCTGTCCGGGCGTGCGCTCGGCCCGTGATCCCGGGCGGGTCGTGCACTACGCTTCGGCCCGATGCACCAGCCTGCCCCCGACCTGCGCAGCTTTCTGGACGCGCTCCGGCGCTCGGGCGAACTCGTCGAGATCGACGCCGAGGTCGATCCGGAGCTCGAGGCGGCGGAGATCCATCGGCGCGTGATCGCGGCCGGAGGCCCCGCGCTGCTCTTCCGGCGCGTCAAGGGCTGCGACTTCCCGCTCGTCACCAACCTGTTCGGCACGGCCTCGCGCGTCGAGCGGGCCTTCGGGCGCTGGCCGCAGGAGCTGATCGCGGAGGTCGCGCGCCTGCCGCACGAGCTCGTCCCGCCGAGCCTCGGCAAGCTGTGGTCGAAACGCTCGCTGTTCGGCGCGCTCGCGAAGGTCGGCATGAAGCGCCAGGGCGGTGGGCCGGTCACCGATGTGGTCGATTCGCCGCCGCGCCTCTCGCGCCTGCCCGCGCTCAGGACCTGGGCGCGCGACGGCGGCCGTTTCGTGACGCTGCCGCTCGTCTACACCGAACATCCCGACGGTCTCGGCTCGAACCTCGGCATGTACCGCGTGCAGCTCTTCGACGAGTCGAGCACCGGCCTGCACATGCAGATCGGCAAGGGTGGCGGCTACCACCTCAAGCGCGCGGAGGAGCTCGAGCGTCCGCTGCCCGTCGTCGTGCACGTCGGCGGCCCGCCCGCGCTGATCCTGTCGGCCATCGCGCCCTTGCCGGAGAACGTGCCGGAATTGCTGCTCACGAGCCTGCTCCTGCGCAAGCGCGTCGCGCTCGCCACGCACCGCTCGAGCGCGCTGCCGATCGTCGCCGACGCCGAGTTCGCGCTCGTCGGCGAGGTGCGTCCCGGCGATCGCCGCGACGAAGGCCCGTTCGGCGACCACTACGGCTACTACTCCGAGACGCACAGCTATCCGCGCTTCACGTGCAAGGCGCTGCTCCATCGGCGCGACGCGATCTTCCCGGCCACCGTCGTCGGCAAGCCGCGTCAGGAGGACTTCTTCATCGGCGATTACCTGCAGGAGCTGCTCTCGCCGCTCTTCCCGGTCGTGATTCCGGCCGTCACGCAACTGTGGAGCTACGGCGAGACGGGCTACCACGCGCTCGCCGGCGCCGTCGTGCGCAACCGCTACAAGCGCGAGGCGATGGCGAGCGCCTTCCGCATCCTCGGCGAGGGCCAGCTCTCGCTGACGAAGTTCCTGATCGCGACCGACGGGGCCGTCGACGTGCGCGACTTCAAGGCGACCTTCGAGCACATCCTCGCGCGCGCCGACTTCCGCACGGACCTGTTCCTGTTCTCGAACCTCTCGATGGACTCGCTCGACTACGCGGGCCCGCGCATCGACGAGGGCTCGAAGGGCGTGCTGCTCGGTCTCGGCGAGAAGCGCCGCGACTTGCCGCGGGAATTCGTGGGTGAGCTGCCCGCGGGCGTGCGCGACGCACGTGTCTTCTGCGCCGGCTGCCTCGTCCTCAGCGCGCCGTCCTACGCCAACGAACCCGACGCGCCCACGCGCCTCGCGCGCCATCCCGCCTTCGCGAACTGGCCGCTGGTCGTGCTCTCCGACGACGCCGCGCGCGCCACGCGCTCGACCGTCAACTTCCTCTGGACGACGTTCACGCGCTTCAACCCCGCCAGCGACATCACCGCCAGCTCGGTCGAGCTCGTGCACAACCACCCGTCCTTCACGCCGCCGCTCGCGCTCGACGCGCGCATGAAGCCCTGGTACCCGGCCGAGCTCTTCGCCGACGACACGACCTCCGCCCTGGTCGACCGCCGCTGGAAGGAGTACTTCCCCTCGGCCAAGGTCGAGATGGGCGACAGCGCCCGCGGCCACCTCGACTGAATTTTTCGTCACCGCGGACATCCAATGTCCGCGGTTGTGGGTTGCAAGGGTCCGAGGAGCGAGGGGACTCGGACCCGATTCTCGTGAAAGGAGAGCGTGCATGACCGCGGAATTGAAAGAGGACGACTGGGCCGAGCTGCGCCGTGCGCTCGAACTGGCGGCCACGAATTCGCCGGCGAGATCGTCGAGGTCGGGCGCAACGTCAGCGGGCTTGCGGTCGGCCAGCGCTGCTCGGGCGAGGGCCATCTGATCGG
>JABWBL010000369.1 GCA_013360535.1 Planctomycetaceae bacterium | reverse complement strand
CCGCCCGTGCCACCGCCGCCGCCGGCGGGAACCGTGTCACCAGGCCCGCGGTACGTGCCGCCGTGGCCGAACGTCGTGCCGGTGAGGCACAGGGCGCCGCCGGAAATCAGCGCGCCGGCAAGGAGGATGTTCTTCATGTTGGAGCTCGACTTGCGAGCGAGAGTTGGCTTGCGAACGGGAGTGGTTGGATCCGCTGCGGATGCCCAATCTGACGGGCAAGGCACGTTAGGGCAAGGGGTGTGCCGCGCTGCGAGGACCGCGACAATTTCCGTCACCAACCCGGCGGGTGGGCCCGGAACGCGGGTGGGGGGAGCGCGGCGGTCGAGGGTGGGAACGGCTCGTGTTCCCGGCCCGTAACAAGGGTTTCCCTCCGAAGGCCGGTCGCGCCGGCCTCCGGAGGGGTGGGGGAGCGCTAGAAGCCGCCCTTGGCTTCACCCTGCGGCCGCGCGGTGAGCGAGGCGCACAGGTACTCGCGGTTCATGCGGGCGATGTTCTCGACCGAGATGCCCTTGGGGCAGGCGGCCTCGCACTCGTAGATGTTGCCGCAGTTGCCGAAGCCTTCCTTGTCCATCTGCTCGACCATCGCCAGCACGCGCTTGCGGCGCTCGGGCTGGCCCTGGGGCAGCAGGGCGAGGTGCGAGACCTTGGCGCCGACGAACAGCATCGCCGCCGCGTTGGGGCAGGCCGCGACGCAGGCGCCGCAACCGATGCACTGGGCCGCGTCCATCGCGAGGTCTGCCGCTTCCTTGGGGATCGGCAGCGCGTTGGCGTCCTGCGGGGAGCCGGTGTTGGCCGACACGAAGCCGCCGGCCGCGATGATGCGGTCGAAGGCCGAGCGGTCGGTGACGAGGTCGCGCTGCACCGGGAAGGCCTTCGCGCGGAAGGGCTCGATGTAGATCGTCTCGCCGTCGTGGAAGCGGCGCATGTGGAGCTGGCAGGTCGCGGTCTCGCGGTCGGGCCCGTGGGCGCGACCGTTGATCACGAGGCTACAGCTGCCGCAGATGCCCTCGCGACAGTCGTGGTCGAAGGCGACCGGCTCGCGGCCTTCGCGCAGGAGCTGCTCGTTCAGCTGGTCGAGCATCTCGAGGAACGAGCAGTGCTCCGAGATCCCCTGCAGGGAGTAGGTCTCGAAGTGGCCCGTGTCCTGCGCGTTCTTCTGACGCCAGACGTGCAGCGTCAGGTTGAGGCCGTGGGAGTGGGTGTCGTGTCCGCCGCTCACTTGTAGCTCCTCTGGGTCAGCTTGACCTCTTCGAACGTCAACGACTCCTTGTGCATCGTCCAGGCGAGGTTCGCGCCCTCGCCGGTGTGCTGCCAGGCGCCGACATAGCAGTAGTTCGCGTCGTCGCGCAGCGCTTCGCCCTCTTCGGTCTGGCTCTCCTCGCGGAAGTGCCCACCGCAGGACTCGCGCCGCTGCTCGGCGTCGAGGACCATCAGCTCCGCGAGCTCCATGAAGTCGGCGACGCGGCCGGCCTTCTCGAGCTCACGGTTGAGTTCCTCGCCGCTGCCCAGCACGCGCAAGTCGTGCCAGAACTCGTCGCGCAGCGCGCGGATCTTCGTCAGCGCGGTCTTGAGGCCCTGCTCGCTGCGCGCCATGCCGCAGTGGTTCCACATCACGAGCCCGAGCTCGCGGTGGAAGTCGTCCGAGCTGCGCTTGCCGTCGATCGAGAGCAGGCGCTCGAGGCGCGTGCGCACGGCGGCTTCGGTGGTCCTGAAGGCCTCGTGGTCGGTCGTCACCGCGCCGAGCTTGCGCCCCGCGAAGTGCGAGCCGATCGTCGCCGGGATCACGTAGTACCCGTCGGCGAGGCCCTGCATCAGCGCGCTCGCGCCGAGCCGGTTCGCGCCGTGGTCGGAGAAGTTCGCCTCGCCGAGCACGAACAGGCCCGGGATGGTGCTCTCCAGATTGTAGTCGACCCACAGGCCGCCCATCGTGTAGTGCACGGCCGGGTAGATGCGCATCGGGACCTTGTAGGGGTCGTCCGCGGTGATGCGCTCGTACATCTGGAACAGGTTGCCGTACTTCTCGGCGATGCGCGGCGCGCCGTCGCGGCGGATCGCGTCGCGGAAGTCGAGGTACACGGCCATACCGTTGTCGCCGACCCCACGGCCCGCGTCGGCCATCTCCTTCGCGCGGCGCGACGCGATGTCGCGCGGCACGAGGTTGCCGAAGCTCGGGTAGATGCGCTCCAGGTAGTAGTCGCGTTCCTCGTCGGGGATCTGGTCCGGCGAGCGCCGGTCGCCCTTCGACTTCGGCACCCACACGCGGCCGTCGTTGCGCAGGCTCTCGCTCATCAGCGTCAGCTTCGACTGGTAGCTGCCGCTGACGGGGATGCAGGTCGGGTGGATCTGCGTGAAGCACGGGTTCCCGAACAGCGCCCCGCGCTTGTGGGCGCGCCAGATCGCGGTGGCGTTGGAGAACTTCGCGTTGGTCGAGAGGAAGAAGACGTTGCCGTAGCCGCCCGTGCAGAGCAGCACCGCATCCGCCGCGTAACGCTCGACGGCGCCGCTGACGAGCTCGCGCGCGATCACGCCGCGGGCGACACCGTCGACCACGACGAGGTCGAGCATCTCGCGCCGCGGGTAGAGCGCGACCTTGCCGAGGCCGACCTGCCGCATCAGCGCCTGGTACGCGCCCAGGAGCAGCTGCTGGCCGGTCTGGCCGCGCGCGTAGAACGTGCGGCTCACCTGCGCGCCGCCGAAGGAGCGGTTGTCGAGCAGGCCGCCGTACTCGCGCGCGAAGGGCACGCCCTGCGCGACGCACTGGTCGATGATCGAGTTCGACACCTGCGCGAGGCGGTAGACGTTGGACTCGCGAGCCCGGTAGTCGCCGCCCTTGACGGTGTCGTAGAAGAGGCGGCGCACGCTGTCGCCGTCGTTGGGATAGTTCTTCGCGGCGTTGATGCCACCTTGTGCGGCGATCGAGTGCGCGCGGCGCGGGCTGTCGTGGATGCACAGCACGCTGACCTTGTAGCCGAGCTCGGCGAGCGAGGCCGCGGCGGACGCGCCGGCGAGGCCCGTGCCGACGACCAGCACATGGAACTTGCGCTTGTTCGCGGGGTTGACGAGCTTGAGCTCGAAGCGGTGCTTGTCCCAGCGCTCCGACACCGGACCGGTGGGGCACTTGGAGTCGAGCTTGGGGGTGGTGGGGGTGGTGCTCATGTTTGGTGCGCTCCCTAGTTCCACGGCCACTGGCCCTTGAACATGAGGCAGAGGATGGGGAAGGTCGCGAACAGCGCGGCGATCAGCACTCCGAGCACCATGCCGACGGTCTTGACCGCGGGCAGGTAGGCCGGATGGCGGAAGCCGAGCGACTGGACGAGGCTCTGGAAGGCGTGCCACAGGTGCACACCGAGGAAGCCCATGCTGATGAAGTAGATGCCCGCACCCAGCGGATGCGACAGGCGCTCGATCACGAGCGCCGCGAGGCCCTGCTTCGAGAAGTCCGCGAGGCGGAAGTCGATGATGTGGATGACGAGGAACACGAGGATCACGATCCCCGTGACCGGCATGGTCATCGACGCCAGCGTGCGGCGGCCCTTGGGCGCGAGGTCCTTGTAGCGGACCGGGCGCGCCTCCCGGTTCTCGAGGTACGTGCGCATGCCCAGCGCGATGTGCGCGCCGAACAGGATCACGAGGCCCAGTTCCGCGGCCAGCTTGAGGGGCCCGAGGGCCTCGAGCTGTGCGGCATAGGCGTTGAACTTCGCTCCGTCACCGTCGGCGTACAGCGACAGGTTGCCCACGACGTGGGCGATCAGGAAGAGGATCAGGAGAAGGCCCGTGAAGGCCATCAGCGACTTCTTGCCGATCGACGAGCGCAGGAAGGCTCCGAAACGGCTCAGCATCCTTGCGGTCTCCAGACGTTGTCCGCGCAGGACCGTGGCTCCGGATACCTTCCGGAGCAACGCCGACGCGTCACGGGACCGTATCGCGCGGAGGCGCGAGCCTCAATCGTCGGGCGGCAATTTCGCGTCGGTCCGGTGGGGGAGCCGTGGATCCCTGCGAACTCGGACGTAAAGTGCCGGGCGTGAGCGCGCTCTGCCGTTTCTGGCTCGTCCCTTCCGACGTGCTGCCCCTTGCGCCGTCCGCGCTCGAGCTCCTGCGCAGCGCGTCGCTCCGCCGTGTGCTCGCCGCCGACGTGGGGGACTCGTCCCCCGCCGACGAACTCGCTCGAACCGTCCTCGGCGTCCGCGCCGAAGCTCTCGGCGCCGCCGCCTCCGATGCGTCGCTGCGTTCGCTCGCGAGCCTCCATCCGGCCGAGTCGCTCGCCCT
>JABWBL010000368.1 GCA_013360535.1 Planctomycetaceae bacterium | reverse complement strand
CGCGCCTCGCCGCCGCCCAGGTGCTCGGCGTCTCCGTCGGCGTGCGCCCCGCCCGGACCTCGGTGCGCGTCGAACGGGAAGTCCCGCGACCCGGGGTCGTGCTCGTTCACGACTACGGCCACGGCGGCGCCGGCGTGACCCTCTCGTGGGGCTGCGCGCGCGAAGCCATTCGTCTCGCCGGCGCCGAGTAACTTCGGCAACAACGCGAGCTACGGAGGTTCCGCCAACGATTCCCGTTGGCTCGGCATGGACTGCCCATCGTTCACTCAAGAGGAGACCATTCCCATGCTTCGAACACTCGCAACCTTGTGCGCTTTCGCTCTCACGGTGCTCGCAAATCGCACACTCGCTGCGCAGCAGTCGTGCGGCGTATTCAGTCCGGAATTCACGGGCGGTGGACTCAACCAACCTCCGACCGACTTCGCGGTCTTCGATACCGGGGCCGGACTCCGACTGGTGGCAGGAGGGGAGTTCACGGTGGCGGGTTCGGTGCAGGCGCGTCGCGTCGCCCAGTGGGACGGCAGCGTGTGGTCCGAACTGGGTGCCGGCTTCAACTCCGATGTGCAGGAGCTCGCGGTCGCCGACCTCGGCGCGGGGCCGAGCCTGTACGCGACGGGTCGATTCCAGGCGAGCGGAGGTTCCCCGTGCCCGCGCATCGCGCGCTGGAACGGCGCGAGCTGGGTGGCGCTCGGCAGCGGCCTGAACAACCGGGGCTGGACGATGTGCGAGATGGCGACACCTGCGGGCAACCGCCTCGTCGTCGGCGGCGAGTTCACGACGGCGGGGGGCCAGCCTGCACTGCGCGTCGCGATGTGGGACGGCACGAGCTGGTCCGCACTGGGTTCCGGACTCGGCTCGCCGATGACGTCCGAGCGCGTCGTGGCGCTGGCGGTGCACGACGACGGCAGCGGACCGGCGCTGTACGCGGGCGGCTCGTTCCCCGGCGGAATCGCACGCTGGAACGGCTCGACTTGGTCGGTCGTCGGCGGCGGCTTGACCGGGACCTTGTTGTCCCTCGCTTCCTACGACGACGGCCAAGGTCACCGTTACCTGCTCGCCGGCGGCAACCTTGGAAGCGGGCCCTCGAGCGCGTTGCAGGGCTGGGATGGCACGAGCTGGCAGGATCTCGGCCTTTCGAATTACGTGGGCGGGATCGACCGGATGCTCGTGCGTCAGGAGAGCGGCGGACCGGTCGCCTACCTCGCCGGCTCGTTCACCCCGAATGTCGGGGCCAGCTCGAACGTCGCGCTCGTGGCGCGCTGGACGCCGTCCTCGATCGAGGCGCTCCCGCCGCTGCTCGAACGGGTGCGCGCGCTGGATTTCTTCGACGGCGGCAGCGGCGAGGAGCTCTTTGCGGGCGGCACGTTCACGAAGGTGACTTCCGCGCCGACTCCGATGTTGCAGCGCGTGGCGCGCCTCTCGTCGGGCGACTGGCTTCCGCTCGAGCCCGCGCGGCATGCGCTCTACAAGATCTGGGACGTTCCGCATCCGGCCGGGCTCGCCCTCGAGCCGTGGATCGACCCGACGAGCGGTGCGAGCGCCCTGTACGTGGGCGGGTTCTTCGACGGCTCGGTCGACGATCCGAACGTGCAGTTCCTCGCGCGCTGGGATGGTGCGACGGTGCAAGCCGTACCCTCGCCCGCGCAGGTTCCCATCCGCGCGCTCGGCCAGTGGCGTCCCTCGTCGACGTCCGCAGCGAGCCTCCTGGCCAGCGACCTGAACCGCACGATCGCGTTCGACGGCACGAGCTGGACGACGCTCGGCAGCCCCTCCGCGGGCAACGTGTCCAAGTACGTCGAGTTCACGCCGCCGGGCGAGACCGAGCCGAGACTCTACGCGTTCGGAACCAACGTGTTCCCTTCGTTGCCGCAGGGCTACAGCTGCGTGCAGTTCGACGGCACGGCGTGGACGGCGCTGGGGAACGGCCTCGGCGGGGGAGTTCTCGACGCGGTCGTGTGGGACGCTCCGGGCCCCCTCCCGCGCGGGATCTACGCTGGCGGCTGGCTGTTGGGGTCCGGCCAGTCGGGGGCCCGTCTCGCCGTGTGGGACGGCACGAGCTGGACCGCCGTTCCCGGCGCATCGTTCCTGCAAGTCCACAAGCTTCGCGTCTGGGACGATGGAACGGGCGAGGCGCTGTTCGTGAGCACCGACCTCGGCCTGATGCGTTTCGACGGCGTGAACTGGAGCACGGTGGCGCAACCGACCTTCATGCTCGAGCCCCATGACGACGGGTCGGGCCCTGCGCTGTACACCTCCGATCGCACCCGCATTCGCAACGGAGTGGAGGAGAGCTACGGCTCGGCGACCCCGACGGCCGTCTATCCGGTCGTGGCGCGCCATTGGGTCGACCAGTACGGCATCTCGCAGGGCCTGTTCTTCACCGGCACCTTCGAATCGGCCGGCGGCATGCCCGCCATCGGGCTCGCCCGCTACTGGAATCCGTGCGGCGGCGCGAGCTCCTACTGCACCGCCAAGGTGAACAGCCTCGGCTGCACGCCGGAGATCGGGTGGAGCGGGGAGCCGAGCGTCTCTGCGGTGACACCCTTCGTCGTCACCGCGTCGAACGTCATCAACCAGAAGACCGGCGGCTTCTTCTTCGGCCTGAACGGCCGCAACGCCAATCCGTTCCAAGGCGGCACGTTGTGCGTGCGCGCGCCGTTCGTGCGCACGGCCGCGCAGTCCAGTGGCGGCTCGGTCGGCGGCAGCGACTGCTCGGGTTTGCTCGCGCTCGACTTCACGCCGTACCTGCAGGGTGCGCTCGGCCCGGGCTTCAACCTCGGCGAGACCGTCGATGGCCAGTGGTGGTACCGCGATCCGCAGTCGAGCTTCTCGCTCGGCCTGACGGACGCGATCGAGTTCCAAGTGCGACCCTGAACCTCGATGGAGTCTCGGGGCCGAACGGAACGGTCCCCGCGGCGAGTGCGGCGCCGCCGAGCCCTCGGGGTTCGGGTCGGCGCCGCACGCATTCCGTGCACGATCGGTCGCGCGCCGAGCGGTCAGCGCGGGTCGGTGGGACGCTTTTTGACGGGCTGCGCCCGGGAAGTCGTGCGACTGGCTACCCTCGAGTGACCTCGGGCCGGGTCTCGCGCTAATCCCGGCGTTCGCCAACGCTCCCCTGCGTGTCCGCATGGGGGGGCTGGCCCGAGAGAGAGGCAATCGACCGATGACCCACCCGCTCGCAACCCACTTCGTCCTCGCCTTCGCCGTTCTGGGGGCTCCTGCGCTCGCTACGCAGCAGTCCTGCGGCGTTTTCAGCCCGGAATTCGCCGGGGGCGGTTTCGACCGCCCGCCGATGGACTTCGAGCCGTTCGACCTCGGGGCGGGGCCGCGGCTGGTCGCGGCGGGGGAGTTCACGGTCGCCGGTTCGGTCCAGGCGCGGCGCGTCGCCCAGTGGGACGGCAGCGCCTGGGCCGAGGTCGGCCCGGGCTTCAATGCCGAGGTCTACGATCTCGAATCCGTCGATCTGGGCAGCGGGCCCCAGCTCTTCGCCACCGGGCGCTTCCAGTCGAGCGGGGGCCTGACGCGCAACCGCATCGCGCGCTGGAACGGCACGGGCTGGGTCTCACTCGGCAGCGGCCTCAACGACTCGGGCTGGGCCCTGTGCGACTACCCGACGCCCGCGGGCCACCGGCTCGTCGTCGGCGGCGAATTCACGATCGTCGGCGGCCAGTTCGCGCTGCACGTCGCGATGTGGGACGGCACGAGCTGGTCCCCGTTGGGCGCGGGCATCGGCTCGCTTTCCACCAGCGCTCGCGTGCGCGCGCTCGCGATGCACGACGACGGCACCGGGCCGGCGCTCTACGCCGCCGGTGAGTTCCCGGGTGGTGTCGCGCGCTTCGACGGGACGGCGTGGTCGGTGGTCGGCGGGGGCCTTCTCGGCACGCCGCAGTCGCTGGCTTCTTTCGACGACGGGCAGGGGAATCGCTACCTGATGGTCGGCGGCAACTTCCCCGGCTCCGGGACGAGCGTGCTCAAGGGCTGGAACGGCGCGAGCTGGGAGGAACTCGGCCTGACGGGCTACACCGGCGGCATCGACCGCATCGTCGTGCGTCAGGAGAGTGCAGGCCCCGCGGCCTACCTCGCCGGTTCGTTCGAGCCGTGGCTCGGCGCGAGCTCCACGGCGCGCCTGCCCGCGCGCTGGACGCCGAGCTCGATCGGCACCTACCCGCTGCTGGACGAGCGTGTCCGCGCCATCGAGTTCTTCGACAACGGTGCGGGAGCCGAGCTGATCGCCGGCGGCGCCTTCTCGTTCGTGGCGTCGGCGCCGGAGCCGCAGCT
>JABWBL010000367.1 GCA_013360535.1 Planctomycetaceae bacterium | reverse complement strand
GAGGTGCTCGAGGCCGCGCTCGCGCAAGGTGTGATCGACTCCGGCGAGGCCGAAGCGCTGCGCGCGGCCGAACGTGCGCGCGACGAGGCCGTGCAGGTCGATGCTTTCCACGGGGACGAGCTCGAGGGCGCCGGCTGAGCGTTCGCGCTTGAGCCGGCCCCGGCGCCGATGCGATCTTGTGCGCCATGGCCTCGAAACCGCCGCCGATGACCCAGGCGCTCCGCGTGCTGCGGGCGGCCGGAGTCGCGTTCGAGACGCACGAGTACGCCTACGTCGACAAGGGCGGGACCGCGGCCTCGTCGGCGGCGCTGGGCGTGGACGAGCACAAGGTGATCAAGACGCTCGTGCTCGAGGACGACACGAAGGAGCCGCTGGTCGTGCTCATGCACGGCGACAAGCAGGTCTCGACACGCAACCTCGCGCGCCAGATCGGCGCGCGCAGCGTGCAGCCGTGCAAGCCTGAGACGGCGGACAAGCACTCGGGCTATCAGGTCGGCGGCACGAGCCCGTTCGGCACGCGCCGGGCGATGAGGATCTACATGGAGCGCACGATCCTCGAACTGGATCGCATCTGGATCAACGGTGGCCGGCGCGGGCTGCTCGTGTCGCTCGATCCGAAGGAAGCGGCGCGTGTACTCGCGCCCGTGCTCGTCGACGTCGCCACCGACGCCTGACTATGCTGCGCGGCCATGAAGCTGCGCCTTGCGTCGATCGTTCCGTTCCTCGCTGCGGCCTGCAGCGAAGCTCCCGCTCCCACGGCGTCGAAGGCGGAGGCTGGTTCCCCGGCTGCGGCGCGCATCGAGTTCGTCGATGTCGCCGAGCGAGCGGGCCTGAGCCTCGTGCAGGTGAGCGGGGACCCGCGGCGCTGGTACATCCCCGAGAGCAACGGAACCGGCGCGGCGTGGCTCGACTACGACGGCGACGGCGACATGGACCTGTTCATCGGCAACGGCCAGGGCCTGAAGTACGTCGACGACGGCGCGCGACTCGAGCTCGAGCGCACGGCACGCTGCGCGCTGTACCGCAACGACGGCGGGCTGCGTTTCACCGACGTCAGCGCTCAGACGGGCTGCGACCGCACGGATTGGGTGCAGGCGATCGCGACCGCCGACTGCGACAACGACGGTGACACGGACCTGTACCTCGGCTGTTTCGGAGCCGATGTGCTCCTGCGCAACGACGGGGGCAAGTTCGTCGACGCGACGGCGGAGGCAGGCATCAAGAACGAGCGGTGGAGCTCGGGCGCGGCCTTCGCGGACGTCGACAACGACGGTTGGCTCGACCTTTACGTCGCGAACTACTGCGAGTTTGATCTCGCAAGCCCGCCCAACGGAGGCAAGCGCAATGTCATCAAGGGCGTCGAGGTCGGCTGGGGGCCCGAGGAGGAGAACAAGCAGGGCTTCAATCCCGGCGCGCAGGACGTGCTGTTCCTCGGAGTCGGCGGCGGCAAGTTCCGCGAGGCGACGGCAGAGCGTGGGCTCGCGCTCGAGAAGCCCCTGTGCTCCTACGCGGCGATCTTCTCGGACATCGACCTCGACGGCGATCAGGACCTGCTCGTCGCCAACGACATGCAGCCCTCGAACCTGTTCCTGAACGACGGAAAGGGTCATTTCCGCGAGGAAAGCGGGCCGCGCGGCTTCGCGGTCGGCGGCGACGGCAAGCCGACGAGCGCCATGGGGCTCGTGTCCGAGGACGCCGACGGTGACGGCGACTTCGACATCTTCCGCACCAACTTCGACTTCGAGCCCAACTGCCTGCACGTCAACGATGGCAAGGGACACTTCTCCGACCGCGCGCGCGCGCTCGGGCTCGCGGCGAGCACGATGGACAAGCTCGCCTGGGGCGGCGGCTTCTTCGACGCGGAGAACGACGGCGACCTCGACGTGCTCGTCGCGAACGGCCACGTGTATCCGCAGGCGAAGGAGATCGGCATGAGCGGCTGGAAGATGGAGACGCAGCTCTTCGAGGCCGTGCGCGGCGCGAACGGGCAGCTCGTGTGGATCGACGCGACCGTCAAGACCGGCGGGCCGTTCGTCGAGCTGCACTCCGCGCGCGGCGTCGCCTTCGGCGATCCCGACGACGACGGCGATGTCGATGCGGTGGTGATCGACCTCGACGAGCGACCGCGGCTCCTCGAGAACCGCTCGGTGCGCGGCGGACGCTGGCTCGCGGTCAAGCTCGCCGGTGCGCGCTCCAACCGCGACGGAATCGGCGCCAGAGTGACGGTCAAGGCCGGCGGGCGCAGCTGGGTGCGCGAGATGCGCACGACGCAGGGCCTGTATTCCTCGCACGATCCGCGCCTGCACTTCGGGCTCGGACCCGTGGACAAGATCGAGGAGGTGCAGGTGCTGTGGCCCTCGGGCGCACGCTCGACGGTGCGCGCTCCGGCGCTCGACAGTATCCTCGCGATCGCAGAGGATTCGTAGCCGATGAAGGTCGCACTCGTCTTTCCGCCGCAAGGCCACTTCACCCAGCCGTACCTGAGCCTGCCGTCGCTGGCGGCCTACCTGCGCGCGCACGGCGTCGAGCAGGTCGAGATGTTCGACGAGAGCATCCTCGCCTACGACCACTTCCTGTCGCGCGAGCGGCTCGAGCGTTCGCTCGCGCGCATCGACGCGAAGGCGCGCCTCGCCGCGCTCGACGCGAAGGAGACGCTGGTCTTCTCCGACATGGAGCGCTACCAGTCGCTCTCGGAGATCGCGCTCGTGGGCGAGCAGGTCGCGGCCACGATCGACGAGGCCAAGCGCGTGCTGCGCACCAAGGAGCTCTTCTACGACTACGAGCGCTACCTGTGGGCCGGGCGCACGATCGAGCAGGGCCTGCGCATCATCTCCGAGGAGTTCTGGCCGTCGCGCCTGACCGCGCACGGCTTCGTGATGCGCTACTCGGTCGAGCGCAGCTCCGAGATCCTCGCCGGCACCGCCGACGAGCGCGAGAACCCGTTCCTCGAGTTCTTCCGCGAGCACACGCTGCCGCGCCTGAAGGCGCTCGACCCCGACCTCGTCGGCATCTCGCTCACCTTCCCCAGCCAGGCCATCCCCGCCTTCGCGCTCGCGCGGCTGGTCAAGCAGTGGAAGCCCTCGGTGCACATCACCGTCGGCGGTGGCCTGCTCGCGTACGTCGCCGAGAAGCTCTCCAGGCGCCCCGAGGTCTGGGGCGTCATCGACAGCTTCATCATGCTCGAGGGCGAAGGCCCGCTGCTCCAGCTGTGCCAGGAGATCGAGAGCGGCCGCCGCGACCTCTCGGCGATCCCGAACATGCTGTGGTGCGATGCCGACGGCAACGTGCACCACAACACGCACCGCGACCCGCTCGACATCAAGACGCTGCCGACGCCGGACTTCGACGGGCTCCCGCTCACGACGTACTTCAGTCCCGAGCTCGTGATCCCGCTCGCGATCACGCGCGGCTGCTATTGGGGCAAGTGCGTGTTCTGCACGCTC
Organism: Planctomycetaceae bacterium; assembly: GCA_013360535.1. GTDB lineage: Bacteria > Planctomycetota > UBA1135 > UBA1135 > F1-120-MAGs118. Next base: position 836 of record JABWBL010000367.1, on the reverse strand, counting down.
TACACCGTGATCGGGCCGGGCTACCGCGGGCGAGCGATCGACCAGACCGTCGAGGACATGCGCAAGCTGTCGGCGAAGTACGGCACGCGGCACTTCTACCTCGCGATCGAGGACCTGCCGCCGAACATGGCCGCGCGCCTGCCGCAGGCGATCCTCGACGCGGGCCTCGACATCGACTGGTGGTGCGACGCGCGCCTCGAGCACGAGGCGTTCACGCAGGAAGTCTGCGACGCGATGGCGAAGTCGGGCTGCAAGCGCATCGCCTTCGGGTACGAGAGCTCGTCGCGCCGCGTGCTCGCACGCATGTGCAAGGGCATCGACCCCGACCGCTCGATCGAGCTCGTGCGGCGCGTGCGCAAGAGCGGCATCTCGGTCACGCTGTACGTGATGGTCGGCTTCCCCACCGAGACGCGAGACGAGGCGCGCGAGACGCTGCAGACGATCCTCGCCAACCGCGACGCGATCCAGGAGGTCAGCGTGCGCGTGTTCTACCTCGACGAGTCGAGCGAGATCTTCAAGCGCCGGCAGGAGTTCGACATCGCCGAGATCTACCCCGATCCGACGGCCGACCTGCAGGTCTACTACGACTTCAAGTGCACGAGCGGCATGAGCCGGCGCGAGGCGCGCGACACGTACCTCGAGTTCACGCGCGCGCTGCGCTCGCACTTCCCCGTGTTCCAGAACACGAACATGCTCTACCACGAGCTCAAGAGCCACTACTTCCTGTACCTCGCGCGTGCGGGGACCTGGGAGAAGCTGCTCGCGGACGTGCTCGAGCGGCCGCGCAACGCCAGCAGCGCCACGGAGCGCCCGCGCCGCCGCCGCGACCTCGTGCG
>JABWBL010000366.1 GCA_013360535.1 Planctomycetaceae bacterium | reverse complement strand
TGCCGATGGGCTTGCCGCAACGGACGATTTCGATTTCGCAGGCTTCTTCAGCGAGCTGGGCGGGGCCGACTTGTTGGTGCACGTACTGGTGAAAGGCATTGAGAAGACCGACGGTGAAACTGCTTGACGATCCCAGGCCGGAACCCTGGGACGGGATGTCGGAGAGCATGGTCACTTCCACACCGCTCTTCACGCCGGTGATGCGCATGGCCTCGCGGACCAGTTCGTGTTGAATCTGGTCGACGTGCTCGACCATTTCCTTGCGCGAGTTGCCGGCCTTGCGCGCCTCGACGAGGTGGTACTTGACGCAATCGTCGCAGCGCAGCACCAGCGAGGCGACGAGGCCCAGCAATTCCTTCGTCTGCTTCGGCAGTGCGCCATCCTCGCCGTAGGCCAGCGAGGGGCCGCCCGCGAGCAGGACGCCGAACATCACCGACGTCGCCACCGACCCGGCCGCCCGCACGTACGCGAACGCGCCCGCCTCCTCGAACGTGACGTCCGGCCACATCGCGATCAGCGCGCCGAGCACCAGGATCCCCGCGCCGAGCCACATGAACGAGATCAGGCTGTTCACGTGCATCTGGAACGAGGCGACCTTGGTCTGCGCGCTCGCCATCCCGATGATGACGTAGAGGTCGTTCTTCACCGTGACGTGCCGCGCGACCTCGGTCGACGGCGCCTCGGGCGACGACTTGTAGATGAACTTCGCGGGGCTGATCCGGCCCACGGGCTTGCCGTTCCTCTCCACGTCGAGGTCGGCGAAGATCATGCGCTTCTCGGCGTCGACCTCCATGCGGGGCCCCGCGTAGACCAGCCGGTACTCGGCGATCGTGACCTCGTCGCCCGGGTGGAGGCTGACCTCCTTGTCGACGCCCCAGGCGCGGCCCGCGAAGCCGATGAACATCACCGCGATGCCGACGTGCACGATGTAGCCGCCGTAGCGTCGCCGCGACCTGGAGACCAGGTTGTAGAACGCCGCGAAGAGCGACTCGGGCGCGCCCTTCTGCTCCGCGGCCTTCTGCCGCGCCGCCATCCCGCGCTGGAACTCCTGCACCACGACCGCGAGGTTGAAGGCCGCGATCGCCGTCGTGAAGAACGGGTACGTGGACGCCATCTTCGCGAGCCCGTCGCCGAGCGCGCCCGGGTAGATCGGGTCGACCTCGACGAACGGCGCGAAGCCGATCTTCTTGCCGAACAGGAGGTGGAGCGCGGCCACGAGCGCCATGAACGCGACCGGCGCGGCGAAGCTCTTCCTGAAGAGCTCGGGCGACGTCTTGCGCCAGCCGAGCAGCGGCGCCGCGCCCATCAGCAGGAAGACCAGCAGCGCGACCGGCGGCAGCCAGGAGTTGTAGAAGGTCGGCCCGAGCGTCGACTTCTGCTCGAAGAGCTTCTCGGTCAGGGCCGGCCAGAGCGTCGCGAGCGCGATGAACACCGCGATGCTCAAGAGGCCCCAGTTGTTCACCAGGAAGGCCGCCTCGCGCGAGAGCACGGCCTCGAAGCGGCCCTCGCTCGCGAGCTTCGGGAGGCGGTAGACGATCAGCGCCGCGCAGACGGCGATGATGACGCCCATGAAGTAGACGAAGAAGATGCCGATGCCCGACTGCGCGAACGAGTGCACGCTCGCGATGAGCCCCGACCGCGTGAGGAAGGTGCCGAAGATCGTCAGGAAGAACGTCGCGCAGATGAGGAAGACGTTCCAGATCTTCAGCATGCCGCGGCGCTCCTGGATCATCGTCGAGTGCACGTAGGCGCTCGCGGTGAGCCACGGGAGGAAGGACGCGTTCTCGACCGGATCCCACGCCCAGGGGCCGCCCCAGCCGAGCTCCTTGTAGGCCCAGACCATGCCGAGCACGTTGCCGATCGAGAGGAACAGCCACGAGAAGAGCATCCACTTGCGCGTGGCGACGATCCACTCGTTGTCCAGCCGGCCCGTCGCGAGCGCCGCGATCGCGAACGCGAACGGGACCGCCGAGCTCGTGAAGCCCGCGTAGAGGGTCGGCGGGTGGATGATCATGTAGATGTCGCGGAGCTGGTGGTTCAGCCCCTTGCCGTCCAGCGGCGCGCCGGCCACGCCCGTCGCGAAGGGGTTCGTCGCGAACACCATCAGGACCGCGAAGAACATCAGGATCGCCATCAGCGTCGCGATGACGTAGGGCTGAAGCTCCAGGTACCTCCGCCGCATCCAGTAGACGCAGCTCCCGGCGAAGAAGGATGTCAGGAACATCCACCAGAGCAGCGAGCCGTCCTGACCGCCCCAGAGCGCGGCGACGAGGTAGGGCGTCGTCGTGGCCCGATCGCTGTAATTGGCCACGTAGGTGAGCCGGAAATCATGGCTCACGAACGCGTAGGCGAGCACCAGCACGCCGAGCCCGACGAGGGCGATCGTGCCGTACGCGCCGAGGCGCGCGGCCTGGAGGAGCCTCGGGCGGCCCCGCGTCGACCCGAGCGCGATCGTCCGGCTCACGCCCTTCGTGCGCCGGATCGTGCGGTCCATGGGGGTGCGGGCGTGCGACCGGAAGGACGTCGTTCAGAACGTGATGCTCGGCGCCTGGGCAAGCATGGAGGCGGGCCGGTACCTCCTGCGCGCCAACGTCGAGCCGAACGTGGCGATCCGCGCGTGGGTCGCTACGGTCGCGATGAACCAGTGCCTCAAGTGGCTCGACCGCGCCTACAACCGGCGCGAGATCCCCTTCGCGAACCCCCGCGCCCCCGAACTCGTGGGCGACGATCCCGAGGGACGGTTCGACGCGCGGGAGATGTGGCACCGCGCCATGCGGACCCTCCACGAAGCCGACCGCGCCGTGCTCGTCCTGGCCGCGGAAGGGCGTACCCTGCGCGAGATCGCCACCGGCAAGGTCGGCCTGGAAGTGCTCAACCGCGGGCAGGCTTGACCGCCTTGCGGGAGAGGAGGGTGAGCCATGCATGCCGCCGCTTCTTCTCCCGGTGCACAAACCCCGCAAGCCTTCGACACTGAGTTCACCCTCCAGCTCGAGAAGCTGAGGGAGCTGCTCGGCACCTACCTCAGGGCCGAGGACATCGAGCGCGTGGCCGAGGCCTTCCGCTTCTCGGCCGAGGCGCACAAGAACCAGTTCCGCATCAGCGGCGACCCCTACTTCTCGCACCCGCTGGCGGTGGCCGGCATCCTCACCGGCTGGCACCTCGACGCCCAGGCGCTGATGGCGGCGCTGCTGCACGACGTCGCCGAGGACACCGACATCACTTTGGCGACGCTCGCCGAGCGCTTCGGCAAGGTGACGGCCGAGCTGGTCGACGGCGTCTCCAAGCTGGACAAGATCGAGTTCCAGTCGATCGAGGACGCCCAGGCGGAGAACTTCCGCAAGATGCTGCTGGCGATGGCGCGCGACGTGCGCGTCATCCTCATCAAGCTGGCCGACCGCCTGCACAACATGCGCACGCTCGACACCCTGCGGCCGGACAAGCGCCGTCGCATCGCGCGCGAGACGCTGGAGATCTACGCCCCGATCGCCAACCGGCTGGGGCTGAACAACCTCTATCGCGAGCTGCAGGAGCTGGCCTTCCGCCACGTCTTTCCGCTGCGCTACCGCGTGCTGGCGAAGGCCATCAAGGCGGCGCGCGGCAACCGGCGCGAGGTGGTCGGCAAGATCCTCGCCGGCATCAGGGCGCGCCTGGAGGAGGCCGGCATCGAGGCCGAGGTGATGGGCCGCGAGAAGCATCTCTACGGCATCTACCGCAAGATGCGCGGCAAGTCGCTGTCCTTCTCGCAGGTGCTCGACATCTACGGCTTTCGCGTCATCGTGCGCGACGTGCCGACCTGTTACCTGGTGCTCGGCGCCCTGCACGGGCTCTACAAGCCGGTGCCGGGCAAGTTCAAGGACTACATCGCCATCCCCAAGGACAACGGCTACCAGTCGCTGCACACCACGCTGATCGGCCCCTACGGCACGCCGGTGGAGGTGCAGGTCCGCACCACCGAGATGCACCACGTCGCCGAGGCGGGGGTGGCCTCGCACTGGCTCTACAAGGACGACAAAAGTCTCTCCGAGCTGCAGCAGCGCACGCACAAGTGGCTGCAGTCGCTGCTCGAGCTGCAGTCGGCCTCGGGCGACTCGGCGGAGTTCCTCGAGCACCTCAAGATCGACCTCTTCCCGGGCGAGGTGTACGTGTTCACGCCGAAGGGGAAGATCCTGCCGCTGCCGCGCGGCTCGACGCCGGTCGACTTCGCCTACGCCGTGCACACCGACATCGGCAACCGCTGCATCGCCTGCCGCATCCGCGGCTCGACGCCGGTGGACTTCGCCTACGCCGTGCACACCGACATCGGCAACCGCTGCATCGCCTGCCGCATCAACCACGAGCTGATGCCGCTGCGCGCCGAGCTCCGCAACGGCGACCAGGTCGAGATCATCACGGCGACGCACGCCAATCCGAACCCGGCCTGGCTGTCCTACGTCAAGACCGGCAAGGCGCGCTCGCAGATCCGCCACTTCCTCAAGACCATGCAGTTCGAGGAGTCCGCGGCGCTGGGCGAGCGCCTGCTGGCGCAGGCGCTGCGGCCGCTCGAGCTGTCCGCCGAGCGCATCGGCGATGCCGTCTGGGACAAGTTCGTGCTGGAGTGCGGCGCCAAGTCGAAGATGGAGGTGCTCACCGACATCGGCCTCGGCAAGCGTCTGCCGGCCATCGTCGCGCGTCGCCTGGCCGAGGGCATCGAGAAGGACGAGCCGGCAGCCGAGCCGAAGCCGCAGGGGCCGATCCTGATCCGCGGCAGCGAGGGCATGGCGGTGCAGCTGGCGCACTGCTGCCGGCCGATCCCCGGCGATCCCATCGTCGGCGTCATCAAGAAAGGCCAGGGCCTGGTGGTGCACCTGGCCGACTGTCCGAGCATCTCGGTGCGCGGCCGCGCCGAGCGCGCCAAGTGGGTCGACGTCGAGTGGGAGCGCGACACCGGCAAGCTGTTCGAGGCAGCCATCAAGATCGAGGCGGAGAACCGCCGCGGCGTGCTGGCCAAGGTCGCCGCCGAGATCGCCGAGGCCGGCTCCAACATCCAGCACGTCACCATGGAC
>JABWBL010000365.1 GCA_013360535.1 Planctomycetaceae bacterium | reverse complement strand
TGCGCTCGGCCGTCGACAGGCGCTGCGGCCGGTCGAACTGCCGCGACTCGACGTGCGCCGCTGCGCGGGCATCGCCGTTCTCGCTCGAGAGCGCCTGCGCCAGCGCGCGCGCCTCGTCGGGAGTGACGTTGTTGGCCAAGGGAGCGCGCCTACTGCAGCAGCACTTCGTTCCACAGCACGCGCCGCGTGCGACCCTTGATGCCGAGCTTGAGCTCGCCGACGAACTCTGGGTCGAGCTTCGACACGTCCACCCAGATCGAGACGCCGTCGCCGCAAGGCACCTCGAGGTCGCGCTCGTCGCCTTGGAACGTCGTCTCGGGGCCAGCGTCGACCGAGAGCTTCTTCTGCACCGCGTCGACCTTGAGGACGTGCTCCTCGTGGAGACCGCGGAAGGTCGACTTCGACATCGACAGGCCGAGCGCGAGCTTGCTCGAGGAGTCGGGCCCCGTCGACGACGGGCTGTCCCCGACATACACCGGGAAGACGAGCGGCTCGATCGCCGCCCGCACTTCCTCGAGGAACACGGGCTTGCCCACCTTGTCGGTGAGGTCCGTGCGCGACTTCGACGAGGCGATCGTGACGAGCGCATCGCGGATCTCGGCCTGGCACACCGGATCCGTGGCGCGGCCGGTGAGGTAGTCGGGGCTGTACGCGTCGAACATCAACGTCAGCTCGAGCACGATGAAGCCGCGCCCGTCGTTCGCGTTCACCTGCACCTTGTTGGGCGTGAGCGGACCGACGAACGGACCATCGAGCGGCAGGGGGCCGTCCTTCTCCTTCGAAGGCACGGCGAACATCGCGGCGACGAACGCGAGCGCGAGGCCACCGACGACGCCGCCGACGGCGAGCAGCTTCTTCTTCTTCGCCGGGTCCGCGGGCTCCGCGGCCTTCTCGTCCTTCTTGTCGTCCTTCTTTGCGTCAGCCATGGCGTGGGCGTCCTACTTGCGGCGAGCGGGGGTCACCAGTCGTGCGTCGACGCAGCGCGTACCCGCGCCATCCGGCTCGACCTCGACCAGCCATGCTCTCGCCTCGACCCTGTCGGCAGGAATTTCGTGTTCCTTGAGCAGGTACTCGCGCACCGCCTCGGCGCGTGCCAAGGCGAGGCGCGCGTCGTCCTCGCCAAAACCCGGCCCGGCGTCGAGCGCGTGGCCCTCGAGGAGCAGTACCTGCGTGCGGCTGGGGCGGAGCGTGTCGGCGAGGCGATCGAGGTAGGCGCGCGAGGCGTCTCCGAGGCGGGCCGAGCCCGGCTCGAAAGCTGCGACGGCCGGCTGGTAGAGCTCGTCGTGCGGCTCGAGCGCCTTGGCGGCCGCAGCGCGGATCAGCTCGAGGTCGCTCGCGTCGACGTGGGCCTCGCGCCGCTCGGGGTCCTCTTCAGGCGGCAGGTTGAAGCGCGCGCGGAATTCGTCGAAGATCGCTGCCTTCTCGCCCGCGCTCATCAGGCCCGGCATGCCGTGCGACTTGAGCGCCACGACGAACGAGCCGAGTCCCTTCGCGATCAGCCCGTAGTTCCGCTGGTGCGACATCGACACCATCAGGATGAAGAAGGTGAGCGCGTTGGTCATCATGTCGCCGAACGACACGAGCCACAGCGGCACGACGGGCTTGGGATCTTCCTTGAACTCCGCCACGGCCTAGCGTCCTTCTGCGTCCTTGCGCGCGCGGAACTCGGCCTGCAACGCGTCCGCACGGGTCTTGGAGAGCGCCATGACGCGGACTTCGACGCGCCGGTTGCGCGCGCGACCTGCGGCCGTGTCGTTGGGGGCGAGCTGCCGGCTCGAGCCGAGGCCCGAGACCTGCAGCAGGTCACGGCTCATGTCGTTGCCCTCCATCAGCACGCGAGCCGCTCGAACAGCGCGCGCCAGGGACAGCGCGCTCTCGTCGGGCAGGCTCGGCGTGGGAGCGACGTGATCGTCGGTGTGGCCTTCGATCACGATCAGGTGCGGGTAGTGGCACAGCACGCGGCCGAGCTCGCGCAGGCTGCGCTCGAGGGCCACGTTCGGCTGCGCCGAGCCGGGCGGGAAGGCGCAGTCCTCGCCGAAACGGATCAGCAGGCCATCGGAGACCTGGTCGAAGTCGATCTCGACGTGCTGCTCCGTCAGCTTCTGGCCCATTTCCTCGAGGTTTTCGGGGAGTTCCTCGGCCGGTCGCGAGTGCGGCTTCGTCGCCCCGCGCAGCGGGTGCGTCGCGAGCATGCGCTCGCGCGGCGGGCTGGTCGCCGTCGTGTTGGGATTGCCCTCGAGGATCCCGCCCGTGTTCTGGCCGAAGGCGCCGACGATCACCGCCGCCTCCTGCTCCTCCATCGTGGAGAAGCTCATCAGCATCACGAAGAACGTCACGAGCAGCGAGATCATGTCGCTGAAGGTCACGATCCACTCGGGCGCGCCCTGTTGCGCCTCCTCCGGTGCGTCGTGCTTGCCCATGGTCCGTCTCGTCCGCGGCTAGGAGCCGACGCCCTCGCGGGCTGCCGGCGGCAGGAAACCCTTGAGCTTCTCCTTGATGAGCTGCGGCTTCTCGCCGGACTGGATCGCGACGATGCCTTCGATCATCAGCGAGCGCAGGAGCGCTTCTTCCTTGGCGCGCAGGTCGAGCTTGTTCGCCATCGGCGTCATGAACACGTTCGCGATCACGGCGCCGTAGAACGTCGTGAGGAGCGCGACGGCCATGCCCGCGCCGATCGAGCTCGGATCCGACATGTTCGCGAGCATCTGCACGAGGCCCACGAGCGTTCCGATCATGCCGAAGGCCGGAGCCATCGTGCCGATCGTGTCGAGCATCTTCTTGCCCTGCGCGTGGCGCTGCTGCTGGAAGCTGTGCTCGAGGTCCATGATGTCGCGCACGGTGTCCGCGGCGAAGCCGTCGATCACGAGCTGGATGCCCTTGGCGAAGAACTTGTCGTCGACCTCCTGCAGCTTGGCCTCGAGCGCGAGCAGGCCCTGCTTCCGAGCCAGGTTGGCGTAGGTGATGATGCGCTCGATCTCCTGCTGCGGCGTCGGCAGGCGGAAGAACATCGAGCGCAGCATGACCTTGATCAGGCCCTTCAGGTCGGCCGGACGGTAGCTGACGATCGTCACCGCAAGCGAGCCGCCGATGACCATGACCGCCGACGGCATGTCCCAGAACAGCAGCAGGCTGCCGTTGAGAAGGATCGACCACACCAGCAGCGCGGTCGCCATCAAGAGGCCGAAGAGGGTCGTCAGGTCCATCGTCCGTGCATCGCTTCTTCAGGGGGCGGGAGGAGTCGTCTTCGTTGTCGTCGGGAATGGCGCGACGCTTGATGCCGCACGGGGCGCGGGGCGCGCGCGGCCGGTTGCGATGGCCGCGCGTCCCAGCGCTGGGACGGCTCAGTTGCCCGCGGGATCGTCGAGCAGGCGGTAGGCGTCGGCGTACTCGCGCCAGCGGTCGGCGCCGACCGCGTCGAGCAGCTCCTTGGCTCGCGCGGGTTTCATCGCGTGCAGGATCTTGGCCGCGTCGCCCGGCGAATACTCCGCGAGGCGCTTGCCGAGCTCGCCGACCTCGCCCTCGCCGAAGATCTTGGCGAGCTTGGCCCAGCTGGCGTCCTCACGCTCCGCACGCGCGCGCTCTCCGGCCGAGACCTCGCCGTCGCGACGCTCGAGCTCGTCCTGCCACTGCTCGAGGCCGGCGCGCAGGCGCTGCAGCTCGGCGTACTGCTCGTCGAGGAACTCCGCGCGCTCGTCGGCACGCTTCTCGCGCGCGGCGACGTCGCCGATGCGCTGGTCGAGCTCCTTGCCCTTGTGCTTGAGCTCGCCCACGAGCGCCTCGAGCTCGGCCTGCGAGTACGGCGAGTTCACCTGGAACACGTCGAGCAAGCTCGCGTTCTGGCGGCGCTCGTTCTCGCGCGGGGCGCTCTCGTTCGCGGGCGTAGACGTCGCCACCGTGGGCGCCTCCTGCGCCGCCTCGGGCGGTGCCGGGAACATCGCGCCGACCACCGGGATCTGGTGCGGCTGCGCACCGAGCACGAGCGCGAACACGATGTACGCGAGCGCGAAGCCCACCAGGCCACCGACGCCCCACAGCGCGAACTTGACGTTCTTGTTCATGGTTCAGACCTCGTCCTTCCGACGCACCAGGCCCGTGAGCGCGGCCTTGCGATCGACCTGCTCCTGCAGGGCCTTGTCCTCGAGCGCGCGTTCCGACTCGCGGAACACGCCCTTCGCACGTTCCTCGAGCCGCTCGAGCGCACGCTTGTCGACCCGCGCCACTTGCCAAGCCTCGCGCGCGACGTCCGCCGCCGCCCGAGCGCCCGCGAGCGCCTGTTCGTGCACTCTCGCGCGCCGTTCGAGCGC
>JABWBL010000364.1 GCA_013360535.1 Planctomycetaceae bacterium | reverse complement strand
AACGGCGGGTTCTTGCGCGCGCGCTCCAGCTCCGCCGCCAGCGCCTCGTCCGCCGCGCGCGCCTCGTCGCTCAGGGCTTCGCTCTCGCCCGACACCGTGTAGCCCAGCTCGCGCAGCTGCTTCAGTTCCTCGTCGCCGAGCTGCTTGCGCACTTGCTCGCCCTCGAGGCGCGCGTGCAGGGCCCGCGACGACTCCAGGATCTGCTCGAGCGCCTTCACCATGCGCTCGCGTTCCTCGGGTCGCTCGGCGGAGACGTCGACGTGCTCGCCGGGGTCGTTGCTTCGGTCGTAGAGCCCGCCCGCGCGCGGCACGTCCTCGAAATACCCGAGCGGATCGTGCACGTTGGGGTAGTAGAAGATCTGCGACTCGCCGCGCGAGTTGTAGGCGTGGAACGGCTCGCCGCGGATGAACTCGCGCAGCACGGGCGGCGTCTCGGGCCTGAGCGAGGTGCGCACGATGACGAGCGGCGGCGTGTCGCTCGCGGTGATGAACTTGTACTGGCGGTTGACGAGCGCGTAGGTCTTGGTCGAAGCGGTTCCGGCGAGCGCCCAGCCGCGCGAGCGCTCCCCCGTGCGCGCGACCGCGGCGAGGCTCGAGCCCTGCATCTGCTCGTCCTTCGGCAGGCCCGCGACGTCGAGCAGGGTCGGCGCGACGTCGACGAGGTCGACCAGGCTGCTGACGCGTTGGCCCGCGAGCTCCGAGTGGGGGAGCTTCACCACCAGCGGCACGCGCAGCACGCTGTCGCGCAGGTGCAGGCCGTGCCCCATCCACAGGCCGTGGTCGTAGAACGACTCGCCGTGGTCGGAGAGCACGACGATTAGCGCCTCGTCGTAGCGCCCCAGCCGCTTGAGCGTCGCGACCACCTCGCCGACGGCGCGATCGGCGTCGAACACGCCGCTGTCGTAGTCGTTGAGCGCCTCGCCGAGGCGCTGGTACTGGTCGAAGCGCATGCCGCGCGCGTAGTCGGTGTAGGTGGCGCGGAAGTACTCGAAGTCGCGCGGCGAGTCCTGCACAGGTCGCGCGCGGAAGCGGGCGAGCGAGTCGGGCGACGAGCGGTCGTAAGGACCGTGCGCGTCGAAGCTGTGCAGGAACAGGAAGAAGGGCTCTTCCTTGCGCTCCTCGATCCACCGGAGCGCGTTGGGGAGGTAACGCGAGAACCCCGTGCCCGTCGCGGCCCACGGACTGTTCGTGTCGTAACTCTCGAAGCCGTCCTCGAGACCCCAGCCCTTGTCCGCGAAACCACCGGCCGTCCACGCGGCGGTGCGGTAGCCGTGCTCGGCGAAGTGCTCGGCGGCGGTGCGTGCCTTGGCGGGAATGCGGCGGTCGGCCTCTTCGACGCCGTGGGCGACCGGGTCGAGCCCCGTGAGCATCGAGGCGTGCGCCGGGAGCGTCCACGGCGCGACGCTGAGCGCGGTGTCGAACACGATCGAGTCGCGCGCGAGGGTGTCGATGTTCGGCGACACGTCGGCGGCGTTGCCATAGACGCCGAGGCGCTCGGTGCGCAGCGTGTCGATGCTGATCAGCACGACCGTGCGGCCTGCGGGCGGCTTCGACTCGCCGCAGCCGACGCAAGCGAGCGCGAGCGCGGAAAGGAGGAGGCGGCGGGGCATGGGGGCGAGCGAGGAGCGGACGGGAACTCCTACCTCGGTCGGGCCGCAGGATACCGCCGCGGCCTCCGCTGCTGCCTCACCGCGCAGGTGTCCCGGCACAAGCTCGCGGTTCCAAGTTCCGGAAGCGTCGCGCGAGTCGCTCTCCGGGCAAGTCGGCGCGTTCGCGCGCCGCCGACGGACTAGCCGCCCGAGCGCGACGGCGGCTGCGGGTCTTTGGGCGACTCCCATGGGCTGGATCGGGACGGATCCTCGCCTTCGACGTCGTCCCCGCCGGGCTTGTTCCCCGCCTCGCCGGAGTGCTTGCGGTGGAAGGTCCGGACCCGGCGCTCGACGGCGCGCGTGCTGAACTCCGGGTTCGCGCTCGTGCCCAGCGCCTCGATCTCGAGCACGCGCCACATCGCGCGCATCGACCAGCGGGCGTCGTCGGTCGCGTCGAGCCAGTCCGCGACTCGTTCCGCGAGCCGGGTGAGCTGCTCCAGATCCTCTGCGGCGAGCAGGCCGGTGTCGCGGCGCTTGAGGCGCAGCTTGTGCACCTCGCGGTCGAGCTCGATCAGCCGTTCCTCCTGCGGCGGAGGCCGCGGCGGATTGGCGCGCAAGGCCGCGAGCTGCGCATCGATGTCCGGGGCGACCGGCTGGTCCTCGAGCCCGACGGTGTAACCGAGCTCGCGCAGCTGGCGCGCCTCGGCCTGCGTCAGGCGCCGCTGCGGCTCGTCGCCCGCGAGTTCCGCGTGGATGCGCTTGGACTCGGCGTAGACCGAGCGCAGCGCCTCGCGCATCTGCTCCGTCACCCCGGGCTCGGTGCGCGCGAGGTTGGTGAACTCGCCCGGGTCGCTGCGATGGTCGAACAGGCACTCGAGGAACGTGACGTCCTCGAAGAACCCCAGCGGATCGTCGCGGTTGGGGTAGTAGCTCGTGTAGGGCTGTCCCCTGGGATCGACGGTCTTGAACGGGTCGCCCTGCACGTAGGGCTTGAGCGGCGTGGGCACCTCGGGGTGGATGTTGTGCCGCACCGAGTGCACCGGCGGGATCGCGCTCTCCCCGATGTACTTGTAGGGCCCACGCACGAGTGCGTGCGTCGCGGTCGAGTGGGCGCCCGAGAGCGACCACGAGCGCGCGCGCTTCTGGCCGCGTGCGATCGCCGCGAGGCTCGTGCCCTGCAGGTGCGGCGTCGGCGGCAGGCCGGCGGCCTCGAGCAGCGTCGGCGCGACGTCGACGAGGTCGACCATCGACTCCACGCGCCGGCCGCCGAGCTGCGAGCGCGGCAGCTTGACGATCATCGGCACGCGCATCACGCCGTCGTAGAGGTGGAGGCCATGGCCCATCCACAGGCCGTGGTCGTAGAACGACTCGCCGTGGTCCGAGACCACCACGATCAGCGCGTCGTCGTAGCGCCCCATGCGCTTGAGCGCGGCGACGATCTCGCCGATCGCGACATCGGCGTCGTGCACGCCGGCGTCGTAGTCGTTGAGCGCCTCCTCGAGCCGCAGGTAGCGCTCGAACCCCATGTTCTTCGCGTAGCCCGTGTAGACCGCGCGGAAGAACTGGTAGTCGCGCTCGTTGTCCTTCGCGCCGCGCGCGCGGAAGCGCTCGAGCGACTCGGGGCGGGCAACCGTGTAGGGCGCGTGTACGTCAAAGCTGTGCAGGAAGGCGAAGAAGGGCGCGCCGTTGGTCCCTTCCATCCACTCGATGGCGCGATCGAGGTAGCGCGTGAACCCGGTGCCTTCCGACCTCCAAGGGTTGTTCGTGTCGTAGCTCTCGAACCCGTCCTCGAGGCCCCAGCCCTTGTCGACGAACCCGCCGGCTGTCCAGGCCGCCGTGCGGTACCCGTGCGCCGCGAACTGCTCGGCGACCGTGACGGCCTTGGCGGGAATGCGGTCGGCCGGACCTTCGACGCCGTGCGCGACCGCGTCGAGGCCCGTGAGCATCGAGGCGTGCGAGGGCAGCGTCCACGGCGCAACGGTGCGCGCGTGGTCGAACACGACCGACTCGCGCGCGAGCGCGTCGAGGTTCGGCGACACGTCGGGGGCCGCGCCATACACGCCGAGGCGGTCGGCCCGCAGTGTGTCGATGCTGATCAGCACGACGGTCGACGCCGGGACGGGCTTGGGCTCGTTGCACCCCGCCCACAGGCCGAGGATCGCGAGCGCGGCCGCGCAGCGGCCGCTCGTGCTGGAAAACGCGCGCATGGCAGGGGAATCCGGTCCTGGTCCCGGTACGACGAGCTCCGCCCGGGCAAGGTTCCCAAGCCTATCGACAATTTGCAGCTCCAAGCAATCCGCGGCGCTGGAGAACCGTGTGGGCTCCAACGAATACGGCGCCAGAGCAATTTTTTCTGCAAACCGAGGCCTGCGTCGACGGCAAGGCCGTCGACGCAGGCCTCGGTTTGCAGAAAAAATTGCTCTGGCGCCGTATTTCGCGCTGGCGCAGCACTTCCGCGGTCGCGCGCTACGCACGCGCGATCTCGGCGAGGAAGGCCTCGCCGAGGTCGCGCAGCTTGGCTTCGCCGACGCCGCGCACGGAGCGCAGCTCCTCGAGCGAACCGGGCTTGGTCGCCGCCATTTCCTGCAGCGAGCGGTCGCCGAAGATCAGGTACGGCGGCACGCCGCGCTCCTTCGCGAGCCGGCGGCGCAGCGCGCGCAATCGATCGAACAGCACGGCGTCGTAGACGAGCTCCTCGGTCGATTCCACGCTCGCGCCCGCCTCG
>JABWBL010000363.1 GCA_013360535.1 Planctomycetaceae bacterium | reverse complement strand
GGGGGCGCGGCCGCCGGGCGCCGGGAGAGGAGGGGCAGGAGGGAGAGGCCGTCGAGGGGGGCGGGCGAGGGGTGGCGGGCGATGTCCAGGAGGGTCGGGGCGACGTCGGCGAGGGACACCGGGACGGGGATCCGGAGGCCCGCCTCCACCCGGCCCGGCGCCCGGAGGAGGAGGGGGACCCGGGTGGTGGACCGGTGGAGGAAGTAGCCGTGGGTGGATTCCCCGTGCTCCCCGAGCCCCTCCCCGTGGTCGGAGCAGACCATCACCACGGTGCGGTCGAGCGTCCCCTCCTCGCGGAGGAGGGAGAGGAGCCTCCCCACCTGGCGGTCGGCGTGGGCGACCTCCTCGTCGTAGGCCTCCACGGAATCCGGCGGGTGGCCGGCCCCCCCGGGGGCGGCGTAGGGGTGGTGGGGGTCGAAGAGGTGGACCCAGAGCAGGAAGGGGCGCTTTCGGTCCCGCTTCCCGAGCCAGGCGAGGGCCTTCCCCGCGGTCTCCGAGCCCTCCCGCTCCCCGAGGCGCAGGACCCCGGCCTCGCCCTCGGGAGCCGGGTCGTAGGTGTCGAAGCCGGCGTCCAGGCCCCAGCGGGGGGAGAGGGGGGAGCCGGAGAGGAAGGCCCCCGTCTGCCACCCCGCCTCGCGGAGGCGCTCCGCCACGGTGCGCCAGGTCCTGCGGTCGGCCGGGGCGAGGGGGCGGGGGGTGTCGTTGTCGCGGAGGCCGTGGCGGGGGGGGAGGAGGCCGGAGAGGATGGTGGCGTGGGAGGGGAGGGTGAGGGGGGAGGCCGTGGCCGCGTCCTCGAAGAGGGCCCCCTCCGCGGCGAGCCCGTCGAGGACGGGGGTGCGGGCCTTCCCGTAGCCGTAGCAGCCGAGGTGGTCGGCGCGGACGGTGTCGAGCACGATCAGGACGACGTTGGGCGGCGTCGCGGGCTCGGACGGGCAGCCGGAGAGGAACAGGGCGAGCGCGACGACGGATCCGGAGGCGAGGGCGCGGCGGAGCATCGTCCGAACCTTAGCACGCGCGGCAACCGGGACCGGCTCCCGGACGAGCCCCGTTTCCGGAAGGGACTTCCCGGCGGCGGGAGCGGCTCCCCCCGTGCCGTCCGTGGGCCGCGCGGGTACCATTCTTCCCCTTCGTTCGTAGCTACAGCCCTCTCGGCGGCCCGGTCGATGAACCTCGGCCCCAGCCCCACCCGGAGCTCGCACTCCGGCTCTCCATGTCCCCGAAACCCTCGTCCAACCCTCATCCGGTCGACCGTCTCAAGCCGGGCGACCGCGTGCTCGTCATCGGCGGCGGCCCCGCCGGCCTGACGGCGGCGTACATGCTGGCTCAGCAGGGCGCCAAGGTGACGGTGTTCGAGGGCACGGACATGCTCGGCGGCATCTCGCAGACCGCGCAGTACAAGGGCTACCGCTTCGACATCGGCGGGCACCGCTTCTTCACGAAGGTCGAGCCGGTCGAGCGCCTGTGGCACGAGATCCTCGACAAGGAATTCATCTCGGTCCCGCGCCAGTCGCGCATCCACTACCGCGGCAAGTACTTCGACTACCCGCTCAAGGCCTTCAACGCGCTCTCCGGGCTCGGCCCCATCGAGGCGGTGCGGATCCTGTGGAGTTACGGCTGGGCGAAGCTGCGCCCGAACCCCGTCGAAGAGAACTTCGAGCAGTGGGTCTCCAACCGCTTCGGCAAGCGGCTGTACCAGATCTTCTTCAAGACCTACACCGAGAAGGTCTGGGGCATCCCCTGCACCGAGATTCGCGCCGAGTGGGCTGCGCAGCGCATCCAGAACCTGAGCCTCGCCAAGGCCGTGCTCAACGCGGCCTCGATCCAGCGGCGCTCGACCAAGATCAAGAGCCTGATCAACGAGTTCCAGTACCCGCGCCTCGGGCCCGGGCAGATGTGGGAAGCGTGCGCCGAGAAGCTGAAGGGCTTCGGCGGCGAGGTGCTGATGCACCACAAGGTCACGGGCATCGAAGTGCGCGACGGCAAGGCGGTCGCGGTGCGCTGCAGGACGCCCGAGGGCGAGAAGCGCTTCGAGGGCGAGCACGTCATCTCGACCATGCCGGTGCGCAGCCTCGTGCGCGCGATCGGCGACGGCGCGCCCAAGCCGGTGCGCGAGGCGGCGGAAGGGCTGCGCTACCGCGACTTCCTCGTGGTCGCGCTGATCCTCGACGCCGAGAACCTCTTCACCGACAACTGGATCTACATCCACACGCCGGGCGTCAAGGTCGGGCGCATCCAGAACTTCAACAACTGGTCGAAGGCGATGGTGCCCGAGCCGGGGCGCACGTGCCTCGGCATGGAGTACTTCTGCTTCGAGGGCGACGGCCTGTGGGCCGCGAAGGATGCGGAGCTGGTCGCGCTCGCCACGAAGGAGCTCGGCCAGCTCGGCCTCGCCGATCCGACGAAGGTCGTCGACGGCACGGTCGTGCGCATGCCCAAGGCGTACCCGATCTACGACTCGGTGTACCGCGAGCACCTCGACAACGTGCGCAAGTTCCTCGACCCGATCTCGAACCTGCATCCGGTCGGGCGCAACGGCATGCACAAGTACAACAACCAGGACCACTCGATGCTGACGGCGATGATGGTGGTCTGGAACATGCAGGGGGCCAACCACGACGTGTGGGAGGTCAACACCGACTACGAGTACCACGAGGAACAGCGGCTCGAGGCGCCCAAGCCGGCGCCGGCCGCGAGCGCGAACGCGAGCTAGCGCGATGGCCGTGAGCGAGCCCACGGGCGCCAGCGCCTACGTCCGCGACTTCAACCGCTTCGAGCTGAAGTACCTGACGACGGTCGAGCGGGCGCGGGACTTCACGGCGGCGCTGGGCGAGTTCGCGACGCCGGATCCGTACTCGGGCGAGCTCGGCTACGCGATCCACTCGCAGTACTGGGATTCGCCGGACCTGCGCTTCTTCTGGGAGAAGCTCGACGGGCAGAAGTACCGGCGCAAGCTGCGGCTGCGGCGCTACGCGACCGGCGACACGGCCTTCGTCGAGATCAAGCAGCGCATCGACCGCACGGTGCAGAAGCGGCGCGTGCGTTTGACGGTCGCGGAGGTGCTCGCGCTGTTCGGCAAGGGCGAGATCGAGCCCGGCCGCGAGTCGGAAGCGGGCGATCCGGTGCTCCAGGAGGCGCTCGTGCTGTGCCGCGAGCACCGCCTCGCGCCGCGTGTCGCGATCAGCTACCGGCGCCACGCCTGGTTCGCGCGCTTCGAGCCCGACCTGCGTGTCACGGTCGACACGCGCCTGCAGTACGACACGAGCGCGCTCGACCTCGCGCGGCCCTTCGAGCAGGGGCACTGGATCCTGCCGCCGGAGCTGGCCGTGCTCGAACTCAAGTACAACCGGCGCGTGCCGACGTGGCTCTTGTCGCTGGTTCGCCAGCACCGGCTCGAACTGGTGCGCTTCTCGAAGTACTGTGCGGCGGCCGACCTCGCCTTCCACGGCGGCCGCCACGCGCTCGCCCCCAGGCCGCGCTGACCGTCCCCACGCCGGAGCCCAACCTTGAACGAAGCCCTCGACCAACTCACGCGCAACACCGCCTCGATCGGCGGCGGCGCCGCGTTCTGGCATGTCCTGTACGCGCTCGCCCTGAGCTTCTTCCTGTCGCTCGTGCTCGCCTGGGTCTACCGCCAGACGCACCGCGGCATCAGCTACTCGGTGTCGCTCGTGCACACGCTGATCCTGATGGCGATCACGACGGCGCTGGTGATGGAGATCATCGGCTCCAACATCGCGCGCGCCTTCAGCCTGGTCGGCGCGCTCTCGATCATCCGCTTCCGCACGGCGATCAAGGAGCCGCGCGACGTCGGCTTCCTGTTCGCGTCGATGGCGGTCGGCATGGCCTGCGGCACGGGTTTCTTCGACCTCGCGGTGCTGTTCACGCTGTTCCTGTCGCCGGTGGTGTACTTCCTGCACCGCTTCCAGGTCGGCGCGCAGCCGACGAGCGAGATGCTGCTCAAGGTGCAGGTGCAGGACGGCGTCGACCACCGCACGGCCTTCCAGGAGCCGTTCTTCCGCTTCCTGCGCGAGCACGCGCTGCTCTCGATGGAGTCGGTGCAGGGCGGGAGCGCGCTCGAGCTCGTGTTCTCGGTGCACCTGAAGAAGGGCGCGAGCGAGAGCGAGCTGATGGACGCGCTGCGGAAGGTCAACGGCAACCGCAAGGTCGTGCTGCTCACCGGCGCCCAGAACGTCGACATCTAGGTCGGGCCATGCACGCCGAGGGCCACAGCCGCGCAGGCCCGCTCGCGGGCTTCGTCGCGCGCCACGAGCGCGCGCTGATCGTGGCGTGGCTCGGGGCTTGCGCCGTGGCGGTGG